>CAJMQR010000023.1 GCA_905215665.1 uncultured bacterium
ACTTCAATTTCACTGGTTCTCATTATGGTTTTGATCCTGCTGTGCAGCTGCGGAAAAAAGGGAGGCTATGACACGGCGGAGGACGCAGCCTTGGCCTTCGTGCAAGCAGTGGTGGAGAACGATCCGGAGCTCTTCAAAACCTGCGTTTATCCGAGTATGCTTGAGGAATGGATGAGCTCCTTCCATATCGACGGGGATACTCAAGCCAAGATCAAAGAAATCAGTGTTATCACATTTTACGAAATATTTCCTTCATAAGATAACATACAAGATTTACAAGAAGAATTTGGCATTACGGCGAAGCGGGGAAAGGTCGTCAAGGTTCACACGATTATTTACGATTACCGCCGTGAAGAAGAGAGGATCATGTCCTTTGAGACCGGAGTGTTTTATATTGACGGACGCTGGTACGCTACCGGCTGGTCTTAAGCTGCCTATTCTTCCAACCTTTTCCGTACAAACTGCCCAAACAGCCTTTGAAATTTTTGTCAAAATAGGCAAACAAAAAAGCCTTGCAACCGCAGGGCTTTTTTTGTATAATAGAATTGCAATTGAAGATTGATAGCTGTAATGAAGTGCTTCGCGCACGGGCTTCCAACTATCACTCAGGGTCGCTTGAGTGGAGATGTTGAACGTAGGTTCTGCATCCCCATTTTTGTTTTTTATCAAAGGAGGTCATTCTATGTACATTCTCGCAAACGGTAAGCTGATCACAAGAGATCCCGCCAACGGTTATCTGCCGGACGGCGGCGTCGTCATCGAGGGAACCAAGATCAAGGAGGTCGGCAAAACCGCCGAACTGAAGGCCAAATACCCCGAAGCGGAGTTTATCGATGCAAAGGGCGGCGTAATTATGCCGGCCTTCATCAATGCGCACACGCACATCTATTCCGCTCTGGCGCGCGGTCTGTCCATCAAGGGCAACAACCCCACCAATTTCTATGAGGTGCTGGACGGCACCTGGTGGGCCATTGACCGCAGGCTCACGCTCAAAGGCACCCGCGCCTCCGCCGACGCGCTGTACATCGACTGCATCAAGCAGGGTGTCACGACCATCTTCGACCACCACGCCTCTTATGCCGAGATTCCCGGCTCCCTGCACACCATCGCGGAATCCGCGAAAAAGTTCGGCATCCGCTCCTGCCTGTGCTACGAGGTCTCCGACCGCGATGGTGAGGAAAAATGCCTTCAGGCCATTCAGGAAAACGCCGATTTTATCACGGAATGCGAGCAGCGCAAGGATCCCATGCTGGCAGCCATGTTCGGCGGCCACGCTCTGTTCACCATCTCCGACAAGACCTTTGACCGCATGGTTGCGGCCAACAACGGACGCACCGGCTACCACATCCACGTTTCCGAGGGGATGAACGACGTCTACGATTCCCTGCAGAAGTACGGCCGCCGCCCCGTTCAGCGCCTGCAGGATCACGGGATTCTGGGCGAAAAGACCATCCTCGGCCACTGCATCCACGTCAATTCCGCCGAGATCGAGATCATCAAAAACACGAACACCATGGTCGTTAACAACCCCGAATCCAACATGGGCAACGCCGTCGGCACCTGCCCTGTCCTGCCGCTTTACAAGGCCGGAATCCTCCTCGGCATGGGCACCGACGCCTACACCAACGACATGCTGGAGTCCCTCAAGGTCGCCCTGTGCGCTCAGCGGCAGAACGCATGCCTGCCGAACGTCGCCTGGTGCGAGGTCACGGACATGCTCTTCAAAAACAACGCGAAGATAGGCGCCAAGTATTTCCCGGACGAGCTGGGCGTATTGAAAGCCGGCGCCGCAGCCGACGTGATCGTCATGGATTACAAGCCCTTCACCCCCTTCTCCGACGCGAATATCGACGGCCATATGATCTTCGGCATGACAGGCCGCCAGTGCCAGACTACCATTGCCAATGGCAAGCTGCTGATGAAGGACCGCGAGTTGATCGGCATTGACGAGGAAGCCGAAAACGCGCACATCCTGGAGGAAGCCAAGAAACTCTGGCGCGCCCTGGACAGTTACGATGGCTGACTTTTACATGCAGGCACAAAAGGAGAATTCTGAAAACATTCTCCTCCGCCACGCACGGCGCAGACGTATCGCAAAGTGGGTTCTTCTGGGCGCTCTGCTGTACTGCGTCATTCTGGACATTCTGCATTTTATTTTTCCAGAATCCCCCACGGTCTATTACCTTCGCCCCTTCTCCGGGATGAACACCATTCCCGCTTCCTATCCGGCGATGCGTTATGTCATGGGTCTGTTTTCCCTTCTGCCTCTGCTTGGCTGGATTCTGCTGCATCGCGGCATCCGCTGGGGCAAGGCGCTGATTGTTATCCCCTACGGCGCCGCGTGGATCTGCGTGTGTACCTTTATTCTCCTGCACAGCGTCTACGCCATGCGCCTGTACTCTCTTCCCCTTCTGCGCACGGCTTTGCGCGACGCGCTTCCCTTTCTTCCCTTCGGGATCGGCGTTCCGTGCCTGACACACCTCTGGCAGAAGAAATAATTCAAAATACAAGAATTTGGAGGTTTTACCATGTCTGAAAGAATGTATTCCATCCCCTTCCGCGATCTGATGCGCTGGATTGTGACTGAGCGCGCAGAAACCGGCGAGGTCTTTGGCATCCACAAGTCCTATCAGGCTGATCCGTCGAAGACGCTGCCGATTTTCGGTGAAAAAATTGAGACACCCTTCGGCCCCGCCGCCGGCCCCAACAGCCAGCTTGCGCAGAACATCATTGCCTCCTATGTGGCGGGCGCGCGCTTCTTTGAAGTCAAAACCGTGCAGAAGATGGACGGCGAAGAGCTGGCCCGCTGCGTGCCGCGCCCCTGCATTCTCGCGGATGACGAAGGCTACAACCAGGAGTGGTCCACCGAGCTGGAAGTCGGTCAGGCGCTGGACGAGTACATCAAAGCCTGGTGTGCATTGAAGGTCATGGCAAAGGTCTGGGGCTACGGCGATCCGGACGGCTTCGTCTTCAACATGTCCGTCGGCTATGACCTTGCGGGCATCAAGGGCGAAAAAATCGACCATTATATCGAATCCATGAAGGACGCCTCCGCCACGCCCATCTTCCGGGAGTGCAAGGAGGTTCTGACGGAACTCTTCCCCGAGGAAAAGGAATTCATCGCGGGAATCTCCCCGCATGTGTCGCGCAGCGTCACGCTTTCCACCCTGCACGGCTGCCCGCCGGATGAGATCGAGCGCATAGCGTCCTATCTGATCTCCGAGAAAAAGGTCAATACCTTTGTCAAGTGCAACCCGACGATCCTCGGCTACCATGACGCCCGCACCATTCTCGACTCCATGGGCTATGATTACATCGTCTTTGACGATCACCATTTCAACGAGGACCTGCAGTGGAAGGACGCCGTACCGATGTTTGAGCGTCTGCAGGCGCTGGCAGACCGTCATGGACTGGAGTTCGGCCTGAAGCTCTCCAATACCTTCCCCGTGGATACCACGCGTGGCGAGCTGCCCAATGACGAAATGTATATGTCCGGCCGCGCTCTGTTCCCGCTGACCATTGAGATGTGCCGCAGAATCTCGGTGCAGTTCGGCGGCAAAATGAAGATTTCCTTCGCCGGCGGCGCGGAATTCTTCAACTGCGACAAGCTCTTTGCGGCCGGTATCTGGCCGATCACCGTGGCTACCACGATTCTGAAGCCCGGCGGTTACAACCGTCTTGCACAGATGGCGAAAAAGGTTGAAGGCATGGAATTCAAGCCCTTTACCGGCACCGATACCGAGGCCATCACGGAAATGAGCCGCGCCTGCCGTACCGACTATCACCACGTCAAGCCCGTCAAGCCGCTGCCTTCCCGCAAAAACGGTGAGCCGGTTCCTCTGATCGACTGCTACATAGCTCCCTGCAAGGGCGGCTGCCCCATCGCGCAGGACATTCCAGAATACATCGAGCTGTGCAGAAAGGGGCTTTACAACGAAGCTCTGAAGCTCATCACCGAGAAGAATCCTCTGCCCTTTATTACCGGCACCATCTGCGCGCACCACTGCATGGGCAGGTGCAGCCGCAACTTCTACGATGAGGCCGTCCGGATCCGCGAAACCAAGCTGATTGCCGCAGAGCACGGCTATGACGCGCTGATGTCCTCTGTCCAAAAGCCGGCTCCGGTCGCAGGCAAAAAAGCCGCGATCATCGGCGGCGGCCCGACCGGCATCTCCGCGGCCTACTTCCTCGGCCGCGCCGGCGTTCCCTGCACGATCTTCGAGCGCACCGGCGCGCTGGGCGGCATCGTCCGGCATGTCATTCCCGAATTCCGCATCTCCGCAGAAGCCATTGACAAAGACATTGCTCTGATGCTCGCCTACGGCGCGGAGGTCAGACTCAACACCGAAGCTCCCTCCGTCGCGGAACTGAAGAAGATGGGCTATACCCATATTCTCTACGCAGTCGGCGCGTGGAAGCCCGGCAGGCTGGGCATCGAAGGCAACGTCCGCGGCGTCATCGGTTGGCTGGAGGATATGAAGGCCGGCAGGGGCGGCGAGCTGGGTCATGTCGCTGTCGTAGGCGGCGGCAATACCGCCATGGACGCGGCCAGAGTCGCAAAACGCGCGGGCGCCAAGTCCTCCACTCTGGTCTACCGCCGCACCAAGAAGTATATGCCCGCCGATGCCGAGGAACTGGAGCTGGCCATTGCGGACGGCGTGGAATTTTTGGAGCTGGTTGCCCCCGTTGCACAGAAGGACGGCAAGCTGGTCTGCAACCGGATGAAGCTGGGTGAGCCGGACGCCTCCGGGCGGAGAAGCCCCGTTCCCACCGGCGAAACGGTCGAAATTCCCTGTGACCTTGTGATCTCCGCCGTAGGCGAACAGGTCGATGACGCGCTCTTTGCCACCAATGGCATTGCACTGAACGCGAAAAAGCGTCCGGACTTCCGCACCAACCTGGAAAATGTCTACGCGGCCGGCGATGCGGCCCGTGGCCCCGCAACCGTCGTTGAGGGAATTGCCGACGCAGCCAGATTCGCCGAGATCGTGATCGGCGAGGCACATTCCTACAAAATTCCGGCGGAAGCCTATCCCACTGCTGCCGAGGCTGTGGAAAAGAAGGGAACGCTGTCCATGGCCTGCGATGCCGTCTGCGAGGGCGACCGCTGCCTCGACTGCAACACGGTCTGCCAGAACTGCGCAGACGTCTGCCCGAACCGCGCGAACGTCGTCATCCGCTTTGCCGACGGCCGCACGCAGATCCTGCACGTTGACAAGATGTGCAATGAGTGCGGCAACTGCACCTCCTTCTGCCCCTATGCCGCGCAGCCCTGCAAGGACAAGTTCACGCTCTTCCAGACGGAGCGCGACATGGAAGATTCCAGGAATTTCGGTTTCTGCTTCCTGAAAAACGGCAAAGTTCGCGTCCGGCTGGGCAAGACGGAAGACTATGACCTTGATCTTCCCAACGAGCTTCCGAAGGACATCGAGCTGCTTATCTGCACCGTCAGAGACCGCTACGCCTATCTGTTCTGATCAGACTTCTCAAAATCCGTCCCGCAGGTTCATCCCTGCGGGACTTTTTTGCCCTTCGGCGGTTCCTTGTCTATTTAACCAGTTTTTTCTTTTGAAATTTGCCCGTAATTTGTCAGGATTTATTTCGATAAAGTATTGTAATCATTCCCTTCTGCGAGTATAATAGATAGAAAATCTATCATAAGGAGGACGCAGAAATGAGTCAATGCCGTATTCCCGAAGGGTACTCGAATCCGCTGAGCGTTTATGAGACGCAATGCGCCATCGAGTTCATCAAGCACAATTTTCAGAAGAATCTGTGCCACGCGCTGAATCTGATGCGCGTTTCGGCGCCGTTGTTTGTGGAAGGAGCTTCCGGCCTCAACGACAATCTCAACGGCTATGAACGGCCTGTCTCATTTGACGTTCCCGATGTCGGCGTCGAGGCGCAGGTGGTACATTCTCTGGCAAAGTGGAAGCGCTACGCGCTTGCGCGCTACGGCTTCCGTCCCGGCAAGGGGCTTGTCACCGATATGAACGCCATCCGCCGTGACGAGAGCGTGGATAACCTCCATTCCGTCTATGTGGATCAGTGGGACTGGGAAAAGGTCATTACCCGGGAAACGAGGAACGAAGCCTATCTGAAAGACGTTGTCCAGCGGATCGTGAACGCCATATATGTCACCAACGAGACGCTGAAAATCGAGTATCCGCAGCTTTCCGTCAACCTGCCCCGCGAGGTGCTGTTTGTCAAAACGCAGGAGCTGGAGGACAGTTACCCCGAGCTTCATACCGCGCAGGAGCGGGAGACCGCCTTTCTGCGTGAACATAGGGATAAGGCCGTATTCCTGATGCAGATCGGCGGCGCGCTGCGCTCCGGCAAACCCCATGACGGGCGCGCTCCGGATTATGACGACTGGAATCTCAATGGTGATATCCTGTTCTGGAACGAAACGCTGGGCCGCTCCTTTGAGGTCTCCTCCATGGGTATCCGCGTAGACGCCGAGTCTCTGGACCGCCAGCTCACTCTTTCCGGCTGCGACGACCGCCGCGCGCTCCCCTTCCACAAAGCGCTGCTGGCAAACGAGCTTCCGCTCACCATTGGCGGCGGCATCGGCCAGTCACGGCTGTGTATGCTCCTGATTGGATGCGCCCATATCGGCGAGGTGCAGTCCAGTGTATGGGACGCCGGAACCATCGCCGCCTGCAAAAAAGCCGGCGTAATGCTGCTGTAAGAGAGGGAAAACAATGGAACTGATTACCGTTCGTGAACTGTTTAAAAACACCGCAAAATACGCCGGCAAGAGCATCGAGGTCGGCGGCTGGGTGCGCTCCGTGCGCGCCTCCAAAGCCTTTGGCTTCATCGTCCTGAGCGACGGTACCTTCTTCAGCCCCCTGCAGGTTGTCTACCACGACAATCTTGACAACTTTGCCGAGATTTCAAAGATCAACGTCGGCACGGCGCTGATCGTCCGCGGCACTCTGGTCGAGACACCCGAGGCAAAGCAGCCCTTCGAGCTGCAGGCCGAGGAGGTCACGGTCGAAGGACCCTCTACGCCGGACTATCCCCTGCAGAAGAAGCGCCACACGCTGGAATACCTGCGCACCATGACACATCTCCGCCCGCGTACCAACACCTTCCAGGCGGTATTCCGCGTCCGTAGTCTGGCCGCGTTTGCCATTCATAAATTCTTTCAGGAGCGCGGCTTTGTCTATGTCCACACCCCGCTGATCACCGGCTCCGACTGCGAGGGCGCCGGAGAGATGTTCCAGGTCACCACGCTGGATCTGAACAACGTCCCCCGCAAAGAGGATGGCAGCATCGATTACGGCAAAGACTTCTTCAGTAAGCCCACCAACCTGACCGTCTCCGGCCAGCTCAACGGCGAGACCTATGCCATGGCATTCCGCAATATTTACACCTTCGGCCCCACCTTCCGCGCCGAAAATTCCAACACTACCCGCCACGCCGCGGAATTCTGGATGATCGAGCCGGAAATCGCCTTCGCCGATCTGAAAGACGATATGCGTCTGGCCGAGGACATGATCAAGTATATCATCGCCTATGTGCTGGAAAATGCCCCGGAAGAAATGGCATTTTTCAATCAGTTTATGGATACGGGACTTCTGGATCGCCTGCATCACGTTCTCACTTCCGATTTCGGCCACGTCACCTATACGGAGGCGATCGAACTGCTTGAGCCGCATAATGACAGCTTTGATTACCCCGTCCACTGGGGCAGCGACCTGCAGACCGAGCATGAGCGCTTCCTGACCGAAGTCGTCTTCAAGCGTCCGGTCTTCGTGACGGATTATCCGAAGGAGATCAAGGCTTTCTATATGAAGCTGAATCCCGACGGCAAGACGGTCGCGGCAATGGACTGTCTGGTTCCCGGCATCGGCGAAATCATCGGCGGCAGCCAGCGTGAGGACGATTACGGCAAGCTGCTCACCCGCATGAAGGAACTGGGCCTCAAAGAAGAAGATTACAGCTTCTATCTGGATCTGCGCAAGTATGGCACCGCGCGGCACGCCGGCTTCGGCCTCGGCTTTGAGCGCTGCGTCATGTACCTCACCGGCATGGCAAACATCCGTGATGTGATCCCCTTCCCCCGTACCGTCAATAACTGCGATCTGTAACAGGCTTCTGCGCGCCATGGACAATGGCGCGCAGTATTATTATCTGAAAATGCAGGCACTGCTGCGTTTTCCCGGAAAAACACATACTCTTTTTGCTTTATTCACCGGTTATTCGTTATTATGGGTTGACAGTAATCATAACTTTCGCTTTTCTCATCAAAAGTTATAAACACTCTACACAGGGTTTTGAACAGGTATTCTGTGGAAAAGTCCTGCATTTTACAAATTTCGACAACCTTTTTTCCTCCTGCATCGACAGCCGGCTTCCGATATCCCTTCCCTTTAGTTAACATAATATTTTATCCCGGTCAGATTCACGAAACTGAAATATCCAAAAGAAATGCAGGACACCAAAAGGTATCCTGCATTTCTTTCTTGCTTATTATAAAGTATCTGTTTAACCGGTAATTCGTATCACAATCTCTCGCCTTCCATCGACTTTGTGGCGTAGGCGTTGAGGCTCTGATCGGCCAGATTTCCGCTCAGAAATTCGTAATAGCCCTGTGCGCCGATCATTGCCGCGTTGTCTCCGCAAAGGCTGAGCGGAGGCATACACAGACGCACGCCGCGGCTGTGCGTCTCGCGCGTCAGGTCCGTGCGGATGCGGCTGTTTGCCGCGACGCCGCCGGCAACCGCCAGCGTCTTGTATCCGGTCAGCTCCAGCGCTCGCATGGTTCGCGGAATCAGAATCTCGCTGACCGAGGCGGAAAATGCTGCGCACAGATCCGGGACATGGATTTCTTCCCCTTTCTGCCGCGCGTTGTGGATGAGATTGACCGCTGCAGTCTTCAGGCCGGAAAAAGACATATCCAAGGGGTTGCCGGAGATTTTACTGTGCGGAAGGGCATAGCGTTTTTCGTCTCCGGACTGCGCCGCGCGATCGAGGGCAGCCCCTCCGGGATAAGGCATTGCAAGCATTCGCGCCACTTTGTCGAAGCACTCCCCCGCCGCGTCGTCCCGCGTCCCGCCGAGAATCTGCATACGCGTATAATCCTGCACATCGACCAGCATGGTGTGCCCGCCGGAGACAACAAGGCACAAAAACGGTGGCTCCAGATCCGGATATGCCAGATAATTCGCCGCAATGTGTCCGCGGATATGATGCACCGGAATGAGCGGCACACCCAGAGCGAGCGCCGCCGCCTTTGCAAAATTCACACCGACCAGCAAGGCGCCGATCAGACCGGGCGCATAGGTCACGGCAACCGCATCAATTTCTCCGCGTGTCACATTGGCGCGCTGAAGGGCCTGCTCGGCCAGTCCATAGATCGCTTCAATATGCTTGCGTGAGGCAATCTCCGGAACAACGCCCCCGTAGATACGGTGCAGTTCCACCTGCGACGCGATACAGTCCGTCAGGATCTCCCTGCCGTCGCGCACAAGCGCAACGGCAGTCTCGTCGCAGGAGGATTCCACCGATAGAATCAGCATGTTACAGCTCCTTTCTCATGATCAGCGCGTCCTCTTCTGGGTTGACATAATATTTTTTGCGGCAGCCGGCAAGAGAGAATCCGTTTCTTTCATAGAGCGTTCTTGCCGGGGTGTTGGACAGGCGCACCTCAAGCGACAAAGAAGAAATCTGCCGCTGCTTCAGTTCAAAGGTCAGCGCGTTCAGGAGGCTCTGCCCGACGCCCTGCCTGCGGTAAGCGGGTGCGACCGCAAGATTCATGACGTCCGCTTCAGGCGGCACAAGCTGAGAACCGATATATCCCGCGACGGTGTCTCCGTCCACGGCAACCAGCCAGAAGCTCCACTCGTTGTTCAACTCCGATACAATGGAATTCCTGCTCCACGGGTCGGAAAAACACAGTTTTTCCAATGCGGCAATCGCGTCAATATGACACTCTGCCATCGGCATGATCGCTGTCATTTCGCCTCATACCAGCTTTCTCCCATCTTTGCCTCCGCGATCAGCGGAACATCCAGGCAAACTGCCTGTTCCATCTTTTCCGTGACAATTTCCATAACCCGGGGCGCCTCAAAGGCCGGACATTCAACGATCAGCTCGTCGTGCACCTGCAAAACGAGCCGGGCCTGCAAGCCCTCCTGCGCCAGCGCATTCCGGACGCGCACCATCGCCAGCTTGATGATATCCGCCGCCGTCCCCTGCACCGGGGTATTGAGCGCGATACGCTCCGCGCCGGAGCGGACATTAAAGTTTGTACTCCTGATCTCGGGAATATAGCGGCGGCGGTGAAACAGCGTTTCCACATAGCCCTGTTCTTTCGCACTTTGGACAATCTCATGCATATAATTTCGCACGCCGCTGTACTTTTCAAGATAGCTGTTGATATATTCCTTTGCCTCCCAGCGCGAAACGCCGATGTCCTGCGCCAGCGAGAATTCGGAAATACCGTAGACGATGCCGAAATTGACCGCCTTGGCGTGCCGGCGCATCAGCGGCGTGACCTGCGCGGCAGGGACGCCGAAAACCTGCGACGCCGTGACGGTGTGGATATCCTCCCCGCTGCGGAAAGCCTCCTGCATCTGCCGGTCATGGGCAATATGCGCCAGAACCCGCAGCTCGATCTGGCTGTAATCCGCGTCCACCAGCACCCAACCGGGACGCGGGACGAACATCTTCCGGATTTCGCTGCCCAGCTCCGTCCGAACGGGGATGTTCTGCAGGTTCGGCTCCGTGGAGGACAGGCGGCCGGTGGCCGTCACCGTGTTCTGGAAGGTTGTGTGGATGCGTCCGTCCGCCGCGATCTCCTTTTGCAGGCCGTCGGCATAGGTGGATTTGAGTTTTGTCAGCATCCGGTAGTCCATGATTGCCTGTACCACAGGGTGCTTGTCCCGCAGCTTTTCCAGCACCTCAACGTCGGTGGAATAGCCGCTCTTCGTCTTTTTGACCGGCGGCAGACCGAGCTTTTCAAAAAGCAGTTCGCCCAATTGTCTTGTGGAATTGATGTTGAATTTCTCACCGGCGCAGTCATAAATCAGCTTTTCACACGCCTCTATTCTCTCCGAAAGCATTTGCCCGAAGGCATGCAGCGCCTGCGCATCGGCCTGAATGCCGGTGTGCTCCATCTCCGCCAGAACCGCGCAGAGCGGCAGCTCTACCTCAAAATAGAGCTTTTCCGTCCCCTGCTCGCGAAGCTTTTGCAGCAGGAGCTCATGCAGTCCCTCGACACAGGAGGTTTCGATTGCCAGAGCAGTCTCCAGCGGGAATTCCTTCTCCGTCGCCGGGGCGAAATGCAGATAGTCCTGAGTAACGCGGGAAAGCTCATATTTCCCTCTGGTTGCGTCCAGAAGGTAGGCGGCGACCGCCGTGTCAAAGGAAAAGCCTCCGCAGGGAAGCCCGCGCTCCAGCAGCTTCAGCATCAGCGGTTTGACGTCGTGCGCGATCTTGGGGACGTTTTCAGAGAACAGCAGCCGCAGAGCGGCGTCGTAGTCCTGCCCGAGCCGTTCCTGGCTCAAAACATACGCCGTGTTTTCCCCGCCCTCCGTAGAAAAGACGACCGTCTGCAGATCCTGCGCCGCCGCCAGAAAGACCCGCCCGCCATTCAGAAGCCCCGCCGCCTGCGCAAGGCTCTCTATCTCCAGCATCCTGCACTCACCGGTAAAGACTTCTTCCTCCACAGGCGTCTCCGGCGCCTCAAAGGCCGCGCCGCGAAGCTGGTAACGGTCGATGAGCTTCTGAAATTCCAACCGGGTAAAGAGATCATAGAGCTCCCGCCGCTTCGGCGGCTGCAGCAGATTCTTTTCCGGGGAAAAGCCGACCAATGGCGCATTGCAGCGGATCGTCGCAAGGTCATAGGACAGATAGGCCATCTCCCGGCCGTTTTCCAGCTTTTCGCGCAGCTTGTCCTTGATTTCCCTGCTGTCCAGATGCGCATAGACGCCGTCCAGCGTGCCGAATTTGTGCAGCAGATCACCGGCGGTCTTCGGTCCCACCCCGGCTACGCCGGGTATGTTGTCCGAGCTGTCGCCCATCAGAGCCTTGAGATCCACCAGCCGCGGCGGCGCAAAGCCGTATTCCGATTCAAATACCTCCGGCGTATAATTCAACGTCGTTGTCTGCCCGCCCTGCGAGCGGACAAGTTTGACCGTCACATGCGGATTGACCAGCTGCAGGCTGTCGCGGTCTCCTGTCAGGATGACGCAGTCCCAGTCCTGTTCGCTGCAGGAGGCCGCTACCGTCCCGATGATATCGTCCGCCTCCCAGCCCTGACACTCGTAAATCGGGATATTCATCGCAGCAAGGACCTGCTTCATGACCGGCATCTGCATGGCAAGCTCCTCCGGCATTCCGTGCCGCGTTGCCTTGTAGCCTTCATACTTCAGGTGGCGGAAGGTCGGCCCGTGCAAATCGAAGGCAACGCAGAGCGCATCCGGCTTTTCCTCCGCGGTTACTTTCTGCAGAATGTTCAGAAAGCCGAAGATCGCATTCGTATAAAGGCCGTCACGCGTCGTCAACGGACGTACCCCGTAAAATGCGCGGTTGATGACACTGTTGCCGTCCAAAATCATCAGTTTCATTCCAACGTTCCTCTTTTTAGACGCGCCGGCAGACAGCTCCCTGCGGCGTGTCTATGATCTCGTACCCCATCGCCTTAATCTCGTCGCGGATGCGGTCTGCCTC
>CAJMQR010000024.1 GCA_905215665.1 uncultured bacterium
TTCACACTTTTCTTCCCTCCGAAACCTTTGGCCAAAAAGGTTTTTTGACAGTCTGAAACGGATGAACTTAAAAAGCTCATCCGTTTTTCTTTCGGAAACGGTATTCAATGTATTTTGCAAAGCGTTCGCCGGGATGCAGGAGGGCCTGCGGCCATTCGGGATGGTGCGGACTGTCCGGATAGAACTCCGGCTCCAGCGCAAAGCCCTGCCCCGCCGCATGCGGCGAATGGAGGAACTCACCTGTATAGAGCTGCAAAGCGGGGTAATCGGTCCATAGTTCCATCTCGATTCCGCCCGCCTGCACGGCACAGGCAAGCGGCCTGCGCAGCACGAAGCAGTCGTCATAGTAACCGCCGATCGGCCGGAAAGCGGAAAAGTCATAGCGTCCCTCGGGCGGGAGAAGCTGTCCGGTGGGGATCAGAGCGCCATCCACCGGCAGGCGCGCCTCCGCGTGAATCTGCAGCAGCGTATCCAGCGCGGAGGGCTTCCCGTCCAGATTGAAATAGGTGTGTGTCGTCGGCGCAAAAAGCGTCTGTGCATCCGTCCGGCCCTCCAGATCAATGCGGACGGCGTCCTGCCCGAGACGGTAGGTGACGCAGGCGTCCGTCCGGCCCGGATAGCCGCCCTCCCCCGCCGGAGAACACAGGGTAAAGCGCACCGCGTTCTCCCCCGCCGCTTCTCCTTCCCAGCGTTTCCGGTGAAAGCCGGGATTTCCGCCGTGCAGATGGTTTTCTCCGTCATTCCGGTCCAGAAAATACGGGCGGCCGCCGATATCGACTTTCCCTCCGGCGATGCGGTTGGCATACCGCCCCACGATTGCGCCGATGCAGTCCTCGCCCTGTTCATAGGCTTCCGGGGTGGCATAACCGAGCACACATTCCTGCCCGCAGAATTTCAGGGACAGCAGGGTTGCCCCCAACTCCCAGACCCGCAGTTCCAGATCGCCAGAAACGATCCGGAAGGCACGGTACTTTCCAAAAAGATAGGGTTCAACCACGTTTTACTCCTCCGCCGTAACGCCGTAGAGCAGCAGATGGCAGTCCGGATCGCAGATATCGACGCGTACCGACGCCAACGGCTTTTCCTGTACGCCAAGGCGCAGCAGATTGGCCTGATAAATCTCCCAGTTCTTGTCATAGCTCAGCGTGAAGGCCGGCGTCAAGGCGCTTGCGCGCGGTTCAAAGCGGGTCGGCCCAATGAGCGCGCAGGCCGTTGCAAGCTCCACACCGTTGCGCAGAGGATGCTCCCTGCGGGTACCGTCGGCATAGCACAGCGTGTAGCTTCCCAAAATTTCCCCGCGGCTGCCGCTGAGAGGGGCTCCCTTGCCGAGCGTCGCCTGTCCCACAAACCAGAGCGCTTTGACGCTTGCGTTTACCGGGATTTCCACCGTACCGGCCTCCTTCGACACCACCAGCGGACGGCCGGCGGGCAGATCGACGCACAGCGCGCCCAGGCGCGTCACACGGCGCGGCAGCGCCGGGCCCTTGTCCATGCGGCGCTCTTTCTTCCAATAATAACCCGGCATCGGTCTGGCCGCAGCAAGCGCCCGCTGCCACGTCTCCGGCTTGCCTGCCGGCAATGCCAGCGGACGGTAGTGCGCATCCGGACTGCCGCCGCCGTAAAGCTCCAGCTCCCCTTCCGGCTCCACCGGCGGCGTGTGCAGGCGGCGGATAAAGTCGGAGAACGCATAAAACGTATCCTTCGGGACACGGTCGATGGTGACCAGTCCCTCCGTAAGAATTCCGTCGTAACAGGCCGGCTCGCCACGCTGATACTCGGGAATGTCCTGCCACTGCCAATAGGTCATGCCCGCAAGCGTCGGCTCCGGCGCCTTGTTGCGGTACAGGCGGAGCATCTCCACACAGAAATCGCGGAACAGCGCCGGGTTCCCCACCACATAGTAGCCGCCCCACTCCGTGAAGAACACCGCCTTGCCGCTGAGAACCCGGCAGGCGTTTTCCAGCGTTTCGCCGTTGCAGTGCGTCGGATGCGTGCCGTAGGGATGCAGCGTGTAGAAGTCCACGCCGCATTTGTCAAAAATCGCCTTTGTCTCCCCAACGTCATTGCAGTTTGCGCCGGAGATCAGCCGCGTCGGATCGCAGCGGCGCGCGAGCGCCACAGCATCCAGCAGGAACTGCTCGTCAAAGGGGCACTCGTTGAAAGCCAGCCAGAATGCAAGAGAGACGTGATTGCGATCCCGGTAGATCACCTTTTCCAGCACCTTCAGCGCGCGGGAGGTAATCTCGCGGTTGGAAAGGTCGCTCCACCAGAGGCCCGGCTCCTCGCTCACCAGAAGGCCGATGCGGTCCGCCGCCTCCACGACGCGGCGGTCATGGGGATAATGCACGAGACGCACAAAATTTGCCCCCATGGATTTGATCATTTTCAGATCCTTTTCGATCATTCCGTCCGTGAGAGTATAGCCGCTCTCCTCCGTCCAGATGTCATGACGGCAGACGCCGGTGAAAAACACCTGCACATTGTTCAGGAAAAAGTGTCCCTCGCGGATCTCCAGCTTTTTGAATCCCACCGCGCAGGCATAGCGGTCCACGACGCCCCCGTTTTGCAGAAGGTCGACCTGCAGCGTATAGAGGTTGGGGCTCTCCGGCGACCAGAGCGCCGGATTCTCCGCAGAAAAATGCAGGCTGCCCATCCGCGCATCCACGGCCTCGCTCTGCGCAAATAGTTTTCCCTCCCGGTAGAGCCCGGCGCACACCGTCAAGCCATCCGCTGCGCCGTCGAGGGAGAATTCCACCGTGCAGTCACCCCGCAGCAGATCGTCCGAGAGCTGCGCATGGAAAAACACGTCCTCCAAAAATACCCGCGGCAGTTCCTCCAAAAAGACGCTGCGGACGATACCGCTGAAGCTCCGCCAGCCCTCGGAGGGGCCGAAGGGCGCGTTCAGATCCATCAGCTCCACCGTGATCTCGTTTTCTCCGTCTTTCAGCAGGTCTGTGACCTCAAAAGCATAAAAGCTGTACGGGAGCATAGTCCCCAGACGATGGCCGTTGAAAAGAACCGTTCCCTCATAAGCGATGCCCTCAAAGCACAGCCGCACGCGGCGGCCGCCGGCAGGGCGCGCGCAGGAAAATCTGCGGCTCCAGACGGAATCCCCCACGCAGGGATAGGACCCCGGAACCCTGCGCAATTCCGCCGGCCCGCCGGGTATGGAAAAGCTCCACAGTCCGTCCAGACTGTTTTTGACTCGTTGGTTCATCCTGATATTCCTCCATCCGGTTTTTCCTCATTATAGCATAGTCCTCCCGTTTTTCCATTTCATATTTTTTCGTTTCTTACGGCTTTCCCTTGCAATGGCACGGAGATTGGATTATAATGGCATTGAATAATAAATAAGGAGACATGCCATGCCACCCGCAAAGCACGAACAAATGCGAAACGCCAACACTCTCTCGGTGCTGGACTATATCCGTCTCCACGGGGAATCCACCCGTCGGGACATTCAGGCCGCTACCGGCCTGAGCTGGGCGGCGGTTTCCACCATCTCCACCGACCTGATCGCCAAAAACGTTCTGGAAGAAATCGTCTCGCACGGCCGTCTGGCCGGGCGCAATCCGGCCTATCTGGACTTTTCTCCCATGAAAAATCTCACCATCGGCATGGAGCTGAACGCCGAAGGCCTGACCGTCCTGCTGCTGGATCTGCGCTGCGAGATCATCGATTCGTGTGTGGAAACCATCCGTTCTCAGGAGCGGGACGACGTGCTTGCGCAGATGCTGGATGCGGTCGACCGGATCCTGAAAGCAAACCATTTGAAATCGAGCGAGCTTCTGGGCATCGGCATTGCTGTGCAGGGCTCCGTCGACCGCGACGGTTCCACCTCTCTGTACAACTCCTTCTTCCGCAACTGGAGCAACGTCCCCGTCAAGCGCATCTGCGAAGAGCGCTTCGGCGTGGAGGTGCGCATCATGCACGACCCGGTCTGCATCGTGCTGGCCGAGCAATGGAGGCGGAAGCTCAGTAACGAGGATTTCGCCTTGATCCGTTTGTCCTTCGGTATCGGCATGGGCTATATTGCAGACGGCACGCCCATCCTCGGCCGCAGCGGCGCCGCCGGAGAACTCGGCCACATGGTGCTGAACCCAAACGGCCCTCTCTGCTCCTGCGGGAACCGCGGCTGCATGGAAAGCTATTGCTCCATCCGCGGTCTGACCCATCGGATTCTGGACGCCGCGAAGGACGGCGCGCTTGTCCTGCCGGACACTCTGATTCCGGGGGAGGAAATCGGAGTGGATTTTATGAAGCGGCTTGTCGCATGGGCGGCGGAGGGCGCCGTGGCAGGCAATGCCCTTCTGCGCGGTCTGTTCCGCGAGGCCGGAGAATATCTGGGACTCGGGATTGCCAATATCGTTTCCCTTTTCAATCCCGCCAAGATCATCCTCACGGGAGAGCTGCTGCAATATCAGGATCTTTTTCTGGCGGAGGCGCGCAGAGCCGCACGCGATTCCGCATGGAAGCTGTCCGAGTTTGAAATACTCATTCTGGAGGAGGGCCGCCTGCAGGCTTCCGTCGGCGCGGCTCTGCACTTCATCAACAACGCTTTTGAAAGTCAGGCTTCCCGCCTGCTCGCTTGAATCCCGTCCAGACCGCTCTTTGCCGCGCTGTTTCTTCCGCGGCGGGGCGGTTTGCTCTTTTGGTGGCAGCGTTTTGCGGACTCCGGCCCCCAAATGCAAAAGAATCTGAAACTGACATTTCCCCTCCTTGTGATATAATCGAAACAGCGAAACGAATAATTAATGCGTTCGGTTCCCCGGATGCACAGGAGGTAATTCCCATGCGCAAGAGAATCTCTTTCTCCCTGCTGTCACTGCTGATGATCTGCAGCCTGCTGGCAGGGCTTATGCCTGCTCTGGCCACCCCCGCAGCCGCGGCGAGCGGACCGGAAGCCGCGGAAACCGTCTGGGACATGGAAGCCCTTCCGGAGGGCAGCCTGTTTGATGTGGATTATGTCTTCGATGCAACCAGCGGCGAAGCGGGACATACCTTCGGCTATACCGATGCCGCCGCCGCATCCGGCAGGGGCTTCGACGGCTCCGCTGCGATGGCGCTGACCTTCAATCAGGACTGCCCTGTCGGGACGCTCTGGGCAGACGGTTTCATCCTTCGCATCAGCAAGGACGATACGGCCAACCGCGACTGGCTTGGGATGCAGGAATTCTGGTTCTGGGCCGATGCGTCCGAATTCCAGAGCAGCGAGATCCTTCTGGATCTTGCCATTGACGGCCTGCATCCTGATCCGGGCAAAACCTTCTGGCTGGTTCAGGACGGCGTCACCACGGAAAGCACCATCGTTACCGCCTTTGACGGCGCAAAATACGGCCGGCTTCCGCTTCCGAAGGGTTTCAAGGGCTGGATCGGCATCGGCGCCGATGCTTTCAAGGCAATCTATGGCAAAGTGCAGGCCATCACCTTAACGCTTGCTCCCACCAACGACGCAAAGAATTTCCCTCTCTCCCTGTATGTCGATGAATTCCGCATCGTCCGCGGTGACACCGCCGAAAGCGCCATTCACGGCGAGGGCGATCTTTTCAATCAGGGCGTTGACGCCGGGGATACGCTGCTTTATACCGACATGACCAATGTCCATCAGACCATTCAGGCCTATGGCGCTTCCGGCTGCTGGTGGTCCAATTTCTACGGTCAGAGCCCCTTTGTCGACAATCTGCTCAAGCTGGTCTTTACGGACGAGGGCGCCGGCCTGAACAACTACCGCCACAATGTTGGCGGCGGCGTCAAGGACGACCAGTCCGATACCTATTTCCCCGGCACGGCGCGGGCGGTCTACTCTCCCCTGACCGAGCAGGGCACCTACGATGAGGATCGTGACATCGGCGGTTATACCGTTCTGATGAAGCTCGTGCAGATGGGTACCATCGACGACTTCACCCTCTTCATGAACACGCCGCCCTCCACCATGACCGTCAGCGGCGCAACCTGCGGCGACGCCTGGGCGGATTCCTATTCCAACCTCCGCGAGGACTGCTACGAGGCCTATGCGAAGTACGTCGTGGATATGGTCCAGCTCTATAACTACCTTGGCGTTCCCGTCAAGTACGTCAGCCCGATCAACGAGCCGCAATATGACTGGGCCGGCACCTCACAGGAGGGTTGCCACTACACGGCGGAAGAGGCCATGAAGCTCTGGAAGCTCGTCGTTGAGGAACTCCTTGCGCGTTCCGAAACGGATCAGACGCTCTCCGATGTCAAGGTCAGCCTCAGCGAATCCGGCATGTGGTCGGACAAGAGCTTTGTCAACTATGTCTACTATCAGATCATGAACGACGAAGTGCTCAGCAAGGCGATCGATCACATCGGCTCGCACTCTTACGCTACGGACGCCGCCGCCAAGGAACGTCTTGCCGATGAGATGTGGTCCATCGGCGCAGACATCCGTTTCCATGAAACGGAATACGGCCCGGCCTATCAGGAGCCTGATTATTCCATCTTCACCGGCATGGACGTCGCCCGCGTAATCCATGAGGATCTGTCCATTCTGGATGTGGACACCTGGAGCTACTGGCTCGCCGCCGCCAACGGCAGCTACACGGACGGCCTTGTCTATTTCAATCCGAACAGCAGCGATCTGATCCCGACCAAGCGTCTGTGGGCGATGGGCAACTATGCCCGCTTCACCAAGGGTGCAATCCGCGTGGAAACCGACAACTACGCCATGCCGAAGAATGTCCTTCCCACGGCATATTACAATCCCGAAAACGACACGTTGGTCTACGTTCTCGTAAACAACACCGGCGAAGATCAGACCTTTGGCTTTGCCGGCCTTCCCGCCGGAGCTTCCGCGGAGGTCTATGAGACCTCCTGCTACCGCGATCTGGAGCTGCGCGGCACGATGACCGCCGACAGCGGCTACCGCCTGCCCGCAATGTCCGTCACGACCTTCGTCTTCCACGATGTCGCGCCCGAAGCGGTCGCCAGCGGCAGCAATCCCGCCAATCCGGCCGGCCACAGTGCCATGAAGGACTTTGATTACAGCGTTTTCCATCCCTCCGAGGCTCCGCAGGAACCGCAGGAGCCGGTGCCGGCAGAGCCGGAAACCCCGTCCGGCGGCACCAGCCTCCCCTGGATTCTCGGCGGCGCAGGCGCGCTGCTGGTAATCATCCTTCTCGTGGTTGTGCTCATCGTACGGAAGAAAAAGAAAAACAAATAATCGAAAGGCCGGGCAAGGCAGCCCCTTGTCCGGCCTTTTTTGTATGCAAAAGGAGTGTTTTTATGGATCTTTTAGGTTCAAAAGCGATATACAGGGCGCAGTGCCGGGAGCGCATGAAGATTCTCTGGCGGCAGGGCTATGACTTTGATAAAGACGCATGGGAGAAAGAGCTTGACGCGCTTCCGGACAGCTACGACGCCATCGTCGCCTTCGCCGAGCGCCTCTATGGACTTCCGGTGCGGAAGGACTGGACGTACAGCGAACCGAACCGGCTTCCCGAAATTCAGGCAGAGCGGCCGGAAAAGCGGCAGGATGTCATTCTTCCCCGCTGCAAGGAGCTGGAATTGAAGCCCGCCACGCTGAAGGATCATGTGTTTGGCGGCGTCTTCGGCCGCATCTGCGGCTGTATCCTCGGCAAGCCCTTTGAGATGAACTGGGAAAAGCAGAACATTCAGGACTATCTGCAGGCGGTCAACGCCTGGCCTCTGCGGGATTACGCCCCGCATTACAGTCCTTACAGCAACCTTGCCAACGACACGGATCCGAGCTGCCGGGAGCTTCTGTCCTATGCCCAGCCGGACGATGACATCACCTACTTCGCCGTCTGCCTGCAGGTGCTTGAGAATTTCGGCCGCGGCTTCACCACCGATCAGGTTGCCCGCACCTGGCTGCATAACATTCCCTATCTGGAGACCTTCGGACCGGATCATTCGCGCTATCAGCTCATGGTCAACCATACAATGTGGCACGACAACCCCGCACCGGAGGACTACGACCGCTTTACCTCCGCCTTTAACGACGGCGAAGAGCAGATAGACGCCATGATCCGCGCGGATGCCTATGGACTTGTCTCTCCCCTGAAGCCCGCGGAAGCGGCTGCCCTCGCCTATAAGGACGCCATTCTGACCAACCGGCACACCGGTCTGTATGCCTCCATGTGGGTGGCAGCCTGCATTGCCGCCGCCTTCTATTACCGCGATCCGGTGGAGGTCATCCAACGCGGTCTGGAGCAGCTTCCCGCCAGATCCCGCTATGCGGAGGTCGTGCGGCAGGCGCTGGACATCTCCGTCTGCGCAGGAAGCTGGGAAAAGGCATATCCCGAGATCAACAAGCGCTGGGGCCATCTGCGCCACGCCGGCACGATGAATGAAACTGCGGCGATCATCAACGCGCTCGTCAACTCCCGCGACTCCACGGGCTGCATTGACTTTGAAAAAGCCATCTGCACCACCGTCATGCACGGTTGGGACACGGACTGTTCCGCCGCCACCTGCGGCTGCATTGCGGGCGTCATGGCGGGAAAGAGCGGGATCCCCGAAAAATGGACTGCGCCCCTGCACGACACCTTCTACACCTATGCCGCCCTCCAGCACGACCACAGTATCACGAACTTTGCGCAGCGTTTTCTGGAACTGGCAAAGCAGAAATAAACAGAAGGAAACTGCTCATGCGAAGATTCTTTTCCCTGCCGCGGCTTTTGCGCTATGACGCTTCCCTTGGCCGCATCGCGACTCCGCAGGGAGAGCTCTCCCTGCGGAGGCTCTTCCTGCCGCTGTTTCTGGAATCCTTTCTCCTGAATCTGATGGGAACGGTAAACACCTATGTGCTTTCCTTCCATGCCGATGCGTCAGTCGCCGCCGTTGGCTCCGCCAACCAGCTCATCGGCCTGTCGCTGACGCTGTTTTCCGTCGTCAGCGCAGGCGCCGGCGTTGTCATCAGCCAGAATCTCGGCGCAAAAGAAAAACGCGCGGCCTCCGATGCCGCCTGTTTCACGCTGCTGTTTGTCGGCGGCTTCAGCCTCCTGCTCGGCGTAGGGCTCTCCTTCTGCGGCAAAGCCCTGCTGCGCATGATGAAGCTCGAGGGTGCTTTTTTAGAGGAAGCTGCGGCATATTTTAATATCATTATCCGCTATTCCTTTTTCCCCGCCATGCTCACCGCTTTTTCTGCCGTGTTTAAGAGCTGCGGCAGGCCAAAGGTCAGTGTGTGTGTCACGCTGGGTATGAACGCGTTGAACGGGCTCTTGAATTACCTTGTGATCTTCCAGCCCTTTCCCATCCCGCTGGAAGGTACACGCGGAATTGCGCTGTGCAACGTGGCCTGCAAGTTTCTGGGGTTTCTGACAATGGGCATTCTGCTGCTGCGTGCAAAGCTGGGGCTGGATCTGAACCCGCTGTACCGGCATGACCCGCGGATGCTGCTTCGGGTTCTCCGCGTGGGCATCCCCGGCGGTGTGAGTAACGTGTCTTACAGTCTGTCGCAGGTTCTCACAACTTCCATCATCGTGCAGCTGGGCGTCGCCGCCGTCTCTACCAAGATCTATGTCTCCAATATTGTCTTCTATGTCTACATGTTCGGCGCCGCCCTCGGAAGCTCGGCCGCCATACTGATCGGCTGGCTGGTTGGCGCCGGCAAAACGGAGCAGGCTTACCAGCTCAATATGCAGTCTCTCCGGCTGGCGGTCACCATGAACGCCGTTCTCTCTCTTTGCGTGTTTTTCCTCGGCGGGCATCTGCTGGGGCTTTTTACCGCGGACGCAGAGATTATCCGCATCGGTCGCCATCTGCTGGCCGCAGATATCGCCGTCGAAGTATTCCGCGCCGTCAATCATGTGGAGGAAAATGCCCTGCGGGGTGCGGGAGACGTCTTTTTCCCCATGGCCGCATCCATCGCCTCATGCTGGTGCGCAAGCGTTCTGCTTGCATATGTGTTCAGTATTCGGCTCGGTATGGGCCTTCTGGGCTGCTGGTTGGCCTTTGCCTGCGACGAGGGTGTCCGCGCCGCGGCGTACCTTATCCGCTGGCATTCACGCCGCTGGGAACGCAAGGTACTCATCCCAATCAAAGAGGAGTGAAAAACAGCATGAAAAAACCTGCATATCAAAGGGCTGGTATTTTCAGCAGGAAGGCTGCCAGCCGCAGAAAACCGATCTTCCGCACGACTACGCCATCTCCCGTCCGCGCTCCAAGGATGCCCCCGGCAACGGTCGCAACGGTTATTTTGTCGGCGGAATCGGGCACTACACAAAGTTCCTCGAAATCTCCGCGGAGCACGCCATTGTCGATCTGGACGGTGCGTACATGTGCGCAGAAATACGTTTTAATGAAAATCTGCTTGCCATCCATCCGCACGGTTATACGCCGTTTCTCGTCGATCTGACCGGTGGTATCTTCCGGGGTGGGCACAATAAGCTCCACATCACGACGAATGATCATCAGCCCTCCACGCGTTGGTACTCCGGGGCGGGGCTTTACCGCGACGTATTTCTTTGGACAGGCGGGAAGGTGCGAATCGAGCCGCGGGCTTCTCTCAGACCATGCGGCCGTTCAGGCGCAATAGCGATTCGGGCGTCTGCCAATCAAACGGCAGACGCCCGAATTCTGTCTATTCTTCTTTTGGACCCGCTTCCGCCTGTTCCCGCAGCACATGATTCAAAAGAATCCCATACGCCGTGCGCTGCGCATTTCTCCGCTCCCGCTCGTTCTGCTCCTCACTCTTTTCCGCATAGGCCGCGTCGGATATACAGACCGTTCCCTTTTCGGTGGCATACGTCGCTACAATTTCAGCCACTTCGGAATCACCCCCTGCTTATCTATGCCGTAAAGGCCGGTGGCGCAGCTTGTCCCGGTTTTTTCAGCCACCTTACTGAAATTCCACGCAATTTTCGGGCACGGCGGAAATAAAATGAAGGCAGCGCCCCCTGAAAAACTGTTGCGTCATTTCGGGAAAGGCAGGTGAGCTATGGAGTCCTTTGATTTTTCCTCTCTGCGGAGAGTCTGCATCTATCTGCGCAAATCCCGCCGGGATCTGGAACTGGAACAAAGCGGCGGCGAGGACACGCTGGCGCGCCACCGCTCCATTCTTCTGGAAGACGCCCGCCGCTGGGGTCTCACGATCGGAAAAATCTACGAGGAGGTCGTCACCGGGGACACGATTCTGGAGCGCCCGCGCATGACCGAGCTGCTCCGCGAGATCGGAGCCGGACGCTGGGATGCGGTTCTCTGCATGGACATCGACCGACTCGGCAGAGGCGGTATGCGCGATCAGGGCGTAATTCTCGATACCTTCAAGTGGAGCTCCACCATTCTTCTCACGCACGAACGCGTCTTTGATCTCCGCAACGAGCTGGACGAGGAGGCGATGGAATATAAGGCGCAGGGCGCACGCTTTGAATACCGCATGATCAAGCGCCGCCTTGCACGAGGCCGCGAAACCTCGGTTCGCGAGGGAAAATTCATCGGCCGCTCCCCGCCCTACGGTTATCGCCGCGTAAAGCTGAAAGGAGAACGCGGCTGGACGCTGGAAATCCGGGAGGATCAGGCGCGGGTCGTGCGGGACATCTATGCCTGGTACACCGGCGCGCAGGGCGAACGCGTCGGCATTGCCCGGATCGTCCGCCGTCTGAACGATATGGGCATTTCCTCTCCCGGCGGGAAGGACTGGACCAACTGCGCTGTCCGCTCCGTTCTCTCCAACCCGGAATACTGCGGTTTCATCCGCCACGGACAGAGAAAAACCGTCAGAACCTTCGTGGACGGCACGCTCAGGGAGTCTCATCCCCGCGTGCCGGCGGCAGAGGTAGAGCTGTACCCCGGCCGTCATCCCGCGATCGTGACGAAAGAGCAGTTTGAAGCCGCCGCCTCTTTTCTCACCGGCAACAGGTCGCGGCCCGGTCCAAAGCAGGCGGAAACCGCCAACCCACTTGCCGGTCTGGTCTATTGCGCCCGCTGCGGACGGGCGATGATCCGGCGTCCCTACGGCGGCACGCGTCCGGATTCCCTCCTTTGCCCGTACACCTCCTGCAATACGGTCGGTTCCTACCTTGCAGCCGTCGAGGAGATGATTCTGCAGGCTCTGCGGCGCTGGCTTGCGGATTGTCCCCTCGACGCTTCTCATTCCGCCGCGGAAGAGGACGCAGCCCTCCTGCGCACGCTTTCCGATGCCGCCGGTGCCGGGCGGAAGGAGCTTGAAGCGCTGGAGCTGCAAAAGCAGCGCGCCTGTGCCTTTCTGGAGCGGGGCGTCTATTCCGCGGAGCTCTTCGCCTCGCGCATGTCCGCGCTCAAGCGGCAAACGGGGGAGATTTCAGCGCGTATCCTCTCTTTGGAGACAGAGCAAAAGGATCTGCGCCGCCGGCTCGATCTCCGGCAGGCGCTTGTCCCGAAGCTCACGCATATTCTGGATGTCTATCCCCTTGCCCGCACCGCGGAAGAAAAAAACCGCCTTCTGAAGAGCATCCTTCAGAAAGCGGTCTATCACAAAACCCGCCGCGAGCGGCAGAAGGGCGGCAGTGATCTCACTCTCACGCTCTATCCCAGATTCCACCGTTGATCATTCGGTGATCTTGATGAATTGGGCCATCTGGAGATGGTCGGTACCATCGTGCATCAGCTTACCCGCAACC
>CAJMQR010000025.1 GCA_905215665.1 uncultured bacterium
TTGGCAGGGCGGTCTTTGGCATACAGCAGCGTGGAAAGCTGGCCGTTTGTCTCCAGAATAGCGTATTTGACCTCTGTGAGATCAAAGATGTCCTTTTCGCGCAGATGCATGGTCAGCTCGTCCAGATTAATGCGGGTTTTCCGAAGGTTTTCCTCCAGAATTTTCCCTTTTTCCATCAAAATCACGGGTTTCCCGCAGAAAAAGTTACGAACGCGGATGCAGCGCATCGACAAAACCGCGAGGATCAGCTCAATGCCGAGAATGACAAGGATCGGCACAAGTCCGGAAAAAAGAGGGATGGCGGTATCCTGCATCGGAATGGCAGCCAGATTTGCGATCAGCATGGTCACGACGAATTCCGACGGCTCCATCTCTCCGATCTGCCGCTTTCCCATCAGACGCACCGTAAGCACCAGAACAATATATAATAATAACGTACGCATAAACGAGATCAGAATAACGCATCGCCTCCCATGGCGATAGTTTGAGCCGTTGGATGTAAAATATGTATTTGACAGGAATCAGCCAAAATGATAAAATTGCAGTAAAATTGTATAAACCGAAGGAAGGAGGGAAGCCGTACTTTGGCGACCTCTCCGAAATCTCTGCTGCTTTATGAAAATGCTTGCTTTTTCCCGCTTTTTTGTGTACACTGAAAAATTGTAAAAGAAAACGGCCGGCGTCCGAAAGGAGAAAAAAAGATGAAAGTGTCCGATTATTTTGGCGTGAATGTGTTCAGCAACGCGGTGATGCAGGAGCGGCTGCCCTCCGAGGTATATGCCGAGGTGCAGAGCGTAATTGAACGCGGCGGTCAGATTTCCATGCAGTCCGCGGACGTGGTGGCCAAGGCCATGATGGAGTGGGCCATTGAAAAAGGTGCAACCCACTACACGCACTGGTTCCAGCCCCTGACCGGCGTCACGGCGGAAAAGCACGATTCCTTCCTGACTGCGCCGGATAAGATGGGCCAGGTCATCCTGAATCTGACCGGCAAACAGCTCATCATGGGTGAGCCGGACGCCTCCTCCTTCCCCTCCGGCGGCCTGCGCGCCACCCATTATGCAAGAGGCTATACCGCATGGGATATGACCTCGCCCGCCTTTGTCAAGGAGATGGCCTGCGGAACGATCCTGTGCATCCCGACGGTCTTCGTTTCCTACACCGGCGAGGCTCTGGACAACAAAACGCCGCTTCTGCGCTCCATGCAGGCGCTGTCGCAGCAGGCGGTGCGGATTCTGCGGCTTTTCGGGGATCAGGAGTCGCAGCGGGTTCTGCTCTCCGTCGGCGCGGAACAGGAATACTTCATAGTGGACAGGGAGCGCTACCTCAAGCGCCGCGACCTGATCTATACCGGACGGACGCTCTTCGGTGCGCCCGCGCCCAAGGGACAGGAGCTGGAGGATCAGTACTTCGGCGTCATCCGCGAACGCGTCGGTGAGTTCATGGCGGATCTGAATACGGAGCTGTGGAAGATGGGCATCACCGCCACGACGCAGCACAACGAGGTCGCCCCCGCGCAGCATGAGAGCGCGCCGATTTACAGTACCTGCAATGTCGCGGTGGATCAGAACCAGCTCACCATGGAGACGATGAAGCGCGTGGCGACCCGGCACGGCCTGGTCTGCCTGCTGCATGAAAAGCCCTTTGCGGGGGTCAACGGTTCCGGCAAGCACAACAACTGGTCCCTGAACAGCGATACCGGCGAGAACCTGCTTGACCCGGGCACCACGCCCAACGACAATCTGCAATTCCTGCTGGTACTCTCCTGCGTCATCAAGGCGGTAGACCGCCATGCGGATCTCCTGCGGATGTCCGCAGCCTGCCCGGGCAACGACCAGCGGCTCGGTGCGGATGAGGCGCCTCCTGCGATTATTTCGATTTTCCTTGGCAACCAGCTCAGTGACGTCGTGAATCAGATCGTCGAAAACGGCACGGCCGCTGGCTGCATCGAGGGAGGCCGTCTGGATACCGGCGTTTCCACCCTGCCCGTCATCGACAAGGATGCGACCGACCGTAACCGTACCTCGCCCTTTGCCTTTACCGGCAACAAGTTTGAGTTCCGTATGGTCGGCTCCTCGGAGAGCATTGCAAATTCCAATACCGTGATCAGCACCATCGTAGCCGAGGCTTTCTGCGAAGCCGCGGACGTGCTGGAGAAGAGCGAGAATTTTGAACGGGATGTCAATCTGCTGATTGCTGAAAATATGCGCAATCACCGCCGTGTCCTGTTCAACGGCAACGGATACAGTGAGGACTGGAGGCAGGAGGCCGCGCGCCGCGGCCTGCCGAATCTGCCGAACATGGTTTCCGCAATTCCGGCCCTGACTGAGGAAAAGACGGTGGAGATGTTTGAAAAGTTCGGCGTATTCACCAAAGCGGAACTGGAATCCCGGAGTGAGGTTCTCTATGAGACCTATGCAAAGACTACGGCAATTGAGGCCAGAACCATGCTGCATATGGCCGGCAAGCACTACATTCCCGCGGTTGTCCGCTATACAGCGCGGCTTGCGGATTCCATCTGCAAGGTGCGCAGCGCCTGCCCGGAGGCTGGCACCGGCGTACAGGAACGCCTGCTGAAGGAAACCGGAGAGCTGCTGGCGCAGGCCAGCGAGGCGCAGAAGTGTCTGGAAGAGGCAGTTGAAAAGATGAACAACATCGACAACGTGCGTGAGATGGCAACCTTCTGCCGCGACGGGATCGTTCCCGCCATGCGCGCCCTGCGTACCCCGATTGACCGGCTGGAACTGATTGTCGATAAGGCCATCTGGCCCGTGCCGACCTATGGCGATCTGATGTTCGAGGTCTGATGCTTATTCCTATACTTAATAAAAACCTTCCGGCCGAAGGTTTCGGAAGGAAAGAAAGCGTGAAAGGAAACCGTCAGGGTTTCCTTTCACGCTGAATAGCCCGCCGCGCTTTGAAGTGCGGCGGGCTATTTATAGGCGGAGAGAATGTTTTCCGCAATGACCCGTCTGGTCACGCAGCGGTCCATTGCCTGCTTCTCGATGTAACGGTGGGCTTCCTTTTCGGTCATCCTGAGCTGCTCGATCAGCAGGCACTTGGCCCGGTTGATAATCCGGATTTCCTCCATCCTTTCCTCGATGGAGGCGGCCTTCTGCTCCATGCGCCGCAGGCGTTCGCGCGTGCCGCACAGAAGCTGCAGGGATTGCGCGATCACCGCGGCGGAAGTGGCTTGGACAGCGCCAGCACACCGTAGGGCGAAACGAGCGCGTTGACGTCCGGGAAGTTCTCGGCTTTGACAAGCAGCAGGACGGCCGTACCTGAGCTGTCGCACAGATCCAGCGCAAGCCTTGTGCCGAAATCGTCCGGCAGAGGCGCATTGATCATAACGATATCGAAGCGCTCCTCCAGCAGATATCTGCGGGCGGCGGCAACGTCTTTTGCGACACGGAGCGGACTAAAACGGCTTTCCGGCAGAAGGGAGGGGGCCACGCTGTTGAATTTAGCGGACGCCGACACCAGCAGTACGCTGTAACAGCGCTCTGTAAGATCCATTCAGCGTCCCTCCTTCGGTGACCCGGAGCATTCAGCGGGTATAGTTTCTGATCAGTGTGTCCGGCAGGCATTGCGCAACAAAATCACTGCGCTTTGCGGCGGCTTTGGCGGCCGCGAGCGTTTCTGGAAGCTTTTGATACTTCGCGGTGATCTCCGCCGGGGCGGTATAGAGATTGAGATCTGCGGCCTCGGGCAGGGCGGCGTTCTGCCGGATACCGTCGAGCCCCGCGCGGATGAGCAGCGCAAAAGCAAGGTAGGGATTACACAGCGGATCGGGCGAACGCAGCTCCGCGCGCCGGTATTCGCTCTGCGCTGCCGGAATCCGGATGAGCTGTGAGCGGTTCTCGCCCGACCACGAGATATAACGCGGCGCCTTATTGCTGCCGAAGCGCCGGTAGGAGTCCTCCGTGGGGTTGAGAAAGACGGTGATGTCCGAAATGTGCGCGAGAATTCCTGCGATGACCTGCGGCATCACGTCATCCCCCGCGGGGCATTTCGCGGAAAAGTTAATGTGCATCCCGTTGCCGGGCCGATCCTCCAGCGGCTTGGGGGAGAAGTCCGCGCACAGGCCGTTGCGCGCGGCGACGGCGTGAACGACTGCCCGGAAGGTCACGGCGTTGTCCGCCGCCGTCAGGGGATCAGAGTAGCGGAAGTCTATCTCGTTCTGACCCGGCCCCTCCTCATGGTGGGAGCTTTCCGGCAGGATTCCCATCTGCTCCAAAGTCAGGCAGATCTCCCTGCGCACGTTTTCCCCCTTGTCCTCCGGGGCGATGTCCATATATCCGGCTTTGTCATAGGGAATCTTTGTTGCTTCGCCGGCTTCATCCAGCCGGAACAGATAGAATTCCATCTCAGAGCCGAAGGCGAAGCGGACGCCCTCTTTTTCGGCTTCCGCAAGGACTTCACTGAGAAGCGTTCTGGTGTCCGCTTCCACCACCCTGCCGTCAGGATACGAAACGGAACAGAACATGCGCACGACCTTCCCATGCTCCGGCCGCCACGGAAGAAGCGACAGAGTGGAGGGATCCGGATGGAGCAGAAGATCGGAATGTACTTCCCCGCCGAAGCCCGCGATGGCGGAGGCGTCTATGGCAATGCCGTATGTAAACGCGCGCTCCAGCTCCCCGGAGGGAATGGAAATATTCTTCTGCTTGCCGTAAATGTCGCAGAAGGCGAGACGGATGAATTTTACATCCTCCTCCGCGACATACTGCATGACCTCACTCTGAGAGTATTTCATAATCTGTTCCGCCTTCCTAATTTGCTACATACATTTGCTGATACGGGTTTTTGCTGTCCGGTGTGATGACGGTATAGGGCTCCCGCAGCATGGCGACGGCGTCATAGCCGAACAGCGCACAGAAAGTCTCAACATACGGCCGGATCTGCGCCAGATCCGCCTCGTCGGCGGCGTGCAGGGTTGTCTGACGCGGGAAGGAAATCCGAGAGACGTCTCCGCGCAGCACCATTTTGCCGCCGTGCATCCCCGTGCCGGGAAAGTTGCTGACAATGGGCCTGCCGTCCGTATGCAGCCCCAGTACCAGAATCAGCCCGCCGGCCTGATATTCCCCCAGAAAGCTGCCCGCACGGCCGCCGATGACAATGGCCGGCTGCTTTTCCTGATAGGCTTTCATGTGAATTCCCGCGCGGTAGCCGGCATTGCCTCGGATATAGATGGATCCGCCGCGCATGGCGTAGCCTACGGCGTCTCCGACATTGCCGTGAATGACGATTCTGCCGTCGTTCATCGTGTCGCCGACGGCGTCCTGTGCGTTGCCGTAAACCGTGATGGAGGCTCCGCTGAGATAGGCGCCCAGCGCGTTGCCCGGGATTCCGTCGATCTCTATCGATCTGCCGCCCAGCCCGGAGGCGATGAAGCGGTGGCCGAGGCAGCCGGTGATCCTGCAATCCTCGTCCGTACTGCGAATCTTTTCATTGAGGGCGGCAAAGTCAAGTCCTTTTGCATCAATATTCATTATACTACACCTCCGTGTATTTTTCTACGGGGTTTTTCGACAAATTCCGCCTTATTCGCCGGCGTGGGAGACGCCGAGAATCTGAAGCTCCTTTTCCGTCAGCCCCACGCCGCGCAGCATCAGCCGGTTGCCGCGCAGCGCTTCGATGGAGTTGATGCCCATGCCGCCCATCATCTCCTTGATCTCATGCCGCCACGCGGTCATCAGATTGACCAGCCGCTGCGCGCCTGCGTCCGGATCCAGACGTTTCACCAGTTCCGGACGCTGCGTCGCGATGCCCCAGTTGCACTTACCGCTCTGGCAGGTGCGGCACAGATGGCAGCCCAGTGCCAGCAGCGCCGCGGTTGCAATATAGCAGGCGTCCGCGCCCTGCGCGACGGCCTTGACCACGTCGGCGGCGGAACGGATGCTGCCGCCTGCGATCAGGGAGACGGTGTTGCGGATGCCCTCGTCGCGCAGTCTCTGATCCACCACGGCAAGCGCCAGCTCGATCGGGATACCGACGTTGTCGCGGATGCGTGTCGGCGCCGCGCCGGTGCCGCCGCGGAAGCCGTCGATGGCGATGATGTCCGCGCCGCTGCGGGCGATGCCGCTGGCGATGGCCGCGATGTTGTGTACCGCGGCGACCTTGACGATCACCGGCTTTTGATACTGCGTGGCCTCCTTGAGGGAGTAGACGAGCTGCCGCAGATCCTCGATGGAATAGATGTCGTGATGCGGCGCGGGGGAGATTGCGTCCGAGCCTTCCGGGATCATGCGGGTGCGCGAAATGTCACCGACGATCTTTGCGCCCGGCAGATGTCCGCCGATGCCGGGCTTTGCCCCCTGCCCCATCTTGATTTCGATGGCGGCGCCGGCGTTCAGGTATTTTTCATACACACCGAAGCGCCCGGAGGCCACCTGTACGATGGTATTGGGACCGTAACAGTAGAAGTCCTCGTGCAGGCCGCCCTCACCGGTGTTATAGAGGATTCCGACCTCTTTGGCGGCGCGGGCGATGCTTGCGTGGGCATTGTAGCTGATGGAGCCATAGCTCATGGCGGAGAACATGACCGGCATGGACAGCTCCAGCTGCGGCGGGAGCTTCGTGATGAGGCGGCCGTTGCCGTCGCGCCGGATCTCTGCGGGCTTTTTGCCGAGAAAGACCTTTGTTTCCATCGGCTCGCGCAGCGGATCGATGGGCGGATTCGTCACCTGGGAGGCGTTGATGAGAAGCCTGTCAAAATAGACCGGCAGCGGCTTGGGATTTCCCATGGAGGAGAGCAGCACGCCGCCGGAATTGGCCTGCTTATAGATTTCCTTTATCGTATCGCTCTGCCAGTTGGCGTTTTCGCGCAGGGCGCAGTCATTTTTGACGATCTTCAGGGCGTGTGTCGGGCAAAAACAGACGCAGCGCTGGCAGTCCACGCACTTTTCCTCATCGCTGCGCATCAGCTTTCGCTCCGCATCGAAGGTATGTACTCCGTTTGCGCACTGATGCTCGCAGATGCGGCAGGAAATACAGCGGTCGTAATTCCGGATGACCTCAAACTCGGGAGTGATATAGGAAACCGACATCAATACGCACCCTCTTTCACCTTTACGATAACCGGCTCGCCGCCCGCCGGCGCATAGAAATTCTCCGCCTCCGGCTCCATCACGCGGATGGCGGCTTCCTCACTTGCAATAAAGACCCTGTCGTCCTTCTCCGCGACAACCATGGAACGCAGCTTCAGACGGTCGTTCAGTGCCATCAGACCGCCGTTGAAGCCCAGAATGATGGAGAAAGGACCTGTGACGAGCAGGCTGGGATAGACGGTGCGCAGGTAGGAAAGCTGCTGCGCGGCCGCGGGATCTTTCCGCTGTATCGTACTCCAGAAAGGCGCGGCAATGACGGAGGCCGTCTCCTCCAGCGTCAGGCCCTGCCGGCGCAGCAGATAATCCGCGATATATGTGATGACCTCGGTGTCTGTCTGCAGGGTGCATTTATAGCCGAACATTTCGATATAACGCCGGTTGGCGTCGTAGGAGGAAATCTCCCCGTTATGCACGATGGAGTAGTCCAGCAGGGCAAAGGGATGCGCGCCGCCCCACCAACCGGGCGTGTTCGTCGGATAGCGCCCGTGCGCCGTCCAGCAGTAGCCCTCGTATTCCTCCAGACGGTAGAAGCGGCCGACGTCCTCGGGATAGCCGACGGCCTTGAATGCGCCCATGTTTTTCCCGCTGGAAAAGACATACGCGCCGTCAAGCTTCGTATTGATGTGCATGACCGTCCGGACGACGTATTCCTTTTCGTCGAGCTGCAGGCGCGACAGCACCGAGGCCAGCGGCGCGAGGAAATAGCGCCAGATGAGAGGAACGTCCGTGATTTCCGGGATCTTCCGGATGGGGATGATCTCGGCCTTGACGATCTCGAAGCCCTCTTTCAGAAAGTGCTCACATGCAAGACGGGCGTCATTGCTGTCGAAAAAACAGTGAAAGGCATAAAATTCCCTGTATTCCGGATAGATACCGTAGGCGGCGAAACCGCCGCCCAGACCGTTGGAGCGGTCGTGCATGGGAAGCATGCTTTCTATCACCTTTTCGCCCGTCATTTTTTTGCCGTCGCGGGAGATGACCGCGGAGATGGCGCAGCCGGACGGGATGCGGACCTGACCTTCAAGTTTCATGTTCCTCGCCCCCTCAGTGGATCAGAAAAAAGAGCAGGGGCGTTCCTTCAGACAGGGAGAAAGCGAACTCTCCCCGGTATGAATGAACGCCCTTGCTCATTTGATACTGTACTATAGCATATTTCAGACGCCCTGTCAATTGAAATTGTGAATAATGAATAAAAATAATTGTCAAAAACTGCTTGACAAACGAGTTTTTCTGTGTATAATATCCAACATAAGGCAATGGCGTCTGAGAGCAACCGCTCTGCGACGCCATTTCTTTTGTCTTGTAACAAGATAAGAAACGGGGCAATGGCGTCTTGATGTTTTTTGAGGCGTGATTGCCCCGTTTTATTAAAAAAAGAAATGGAGTGCTGTTTCATGAACACGGTATCGGACTATTTCGGAAGTCTCGTTTTTGACGACAGAGTGATGAAGGCGACGCTTTCCGCCGACGTCTATGCCTCACTCAAAAAGACGATAGACGAGGGCGCGAATCTGAATAACGACGTGGCCAATGCGGTCGCCGGCGCGATGAAGGACTGGGCGGTCGCGCATGGCGCAACACATTTTACGCACTGGTTCCAGCCGCTTACCGGTATCACCGCGGAGAAGCACGACAGCTTCATTTCCCCCGCGCCGGACGGCCGCGTGATCATGGAGTTCTCCGGTAAGGAGCTGATTCAGGGAGAGCCGGACGCTTCCTCCTTCCCCTCCGGCGGCCTGCGCGCCACCTTTGAGGCCAGAGGCTATACCGCATGGGATCCGACCTCCTATGCCTTCATCAAGGATAAGACCCTCTGCATCCCGACGGCTTTCTGCTCCTATGGGGGCGAGGCACTGGATAAGAAAACGCCGCTGCTGCGCTCCATGCAGGCGCTGAATAAGCAGGCGCTGCGCATCCTGCGGCTGTTTGGCAACACGGACGTCAAGTGTGTGCGCACTTCCGTCGGGCCGGAGCAGGAATACTTCCTCGTGGACAGGGAAATGTACGAAAAACGCAAGGATCTGATTTTCACGGGACGCACGCTTTTCGGGGCAAAGCCGCCGAAGGGGCAGGAGATGGACGACCACTATTTCGGCGCGATCAAGCCGCGCGTCGCGGCCTACATGGCGGATCTGAACGAGGAACTGTGGAAGCTGGGCGTTCTTGCCAAGACGGAGCATAACGAAGTGGCGCCCGCGCAGCATGAGCTTGCGCCGATCTATACGACGACCAATATCGCAACCGATCACAACCAGCTCACCATGGAGATCATGCAGAAGGTTGCGTCGCGACACGGTCTGGTCTGCCTGCTGCATGAGAAGCCCTTCGCCGGTGTCAACGGCTCCGGAAAGCACAACAACTGGTCGATGGCGACCGATACCGGCGTCAATCTGCTGACGCCGGGCGAGACACCCTATGAAAACGCGCAGTTTCTTCTGTTCCTCTGCGCCGTCATCAAAGCGGTGGATGATTATCAGGACCTGCTCCGCCTCTCCGTTGCGACGGCGGGCAACGATCACCGTCTCGGCGCGAACGAGGCGCCTCCGGCCGTCGTTTCCATGTTCCTCGGCGACGAGCTGACCGCCGTCCTCGACGCCATAGAGAATGACAAACCCTATAACGGTTCGGGGAAATCCGTCATGAAGCTGGGCGTTCATGTCCTGCCGCGCTTTTTCCGTGATACGACCGACCGCAACCGTACTTCTCCCTTCGCCTTTACAGGCAATAAGTTCGAGTTCCGTATGCTTGGCTCCTCGAACAGCATCGCCTGTGCGAACATCATGCTCAACGCGGCGGTCGCGGAATCCCTGAAAATCTATGCCGACCGTCTGGAGCAGGCGGAGGACTTTGAGTCGGCTCTGCACGAAATGATCAAGCAGACCATCCGGGACCACAAGCGCATCATTTTCAACGGCAACGGCTATGACGAGGCGTGGATCCGCGAGGCAACCGAAAAGAGGGGACTTCTGAACCTGCGCACCACGCCCGATGCGATGCCGAGAATCCTGGAGAAAAAGAACGTGGAGATGCTGACGGCGCACAAGATCTTCACCCCGGCGGAAATCCGGTCGCGTTACGAAATTATTCTGGACAACTACTGCAAAACAGTCAACATCGAAGCGTTGACCATGGTCGACATGGCGCGCAAGGAGATCCTGCCGGCGGTGGAACGCTATGTGAAGGAGCTTGCCGAGACCCTTGCGGCAAAGACGGCGTCTGTTCCGGGCCTGTCCGGCAGGTACGAAAAGAAAACGATTGCGAGGCTCTCCGAGCTGGTCGACGAGATCGACGGGGCTGCGGAGGAGCTGGAAGCCCAGCTTATCCGGTTCAAGACCATAGGCGACGTCACCGAGGCGTCCTGCATGATCCGCGACGTGATCCTGCAGAAAATGGCCGAACTCCGCATCCCCTGCGACGAGGCCGAAACGCTTACGGCTGAGGAATACTGGCCCTTCCCGACCTATGACAAGCTTCTGTTTGGTGTGAAGTAAACAAAAGAATACGATGAAAAGGCGTTTGAGCCGGAAGGAGTAACGCAGAACTTCGCTTTCAGCGAGTATGGGACGGTGGAAGCCATACAGTGGAAGCTGCGCGAAAAACATCCAGCGAGCCGCAAGCCGAACGGAGCTGTCCCAGTAGGTGCGCCGGTGTCCGGCCGTTATACCGGAAAGGCTTTGTCAGAAGCCGGAAAGAGAAAAAAAGATAGGTGGCACCGCGAGCTGCAGCACTTGCCCTATTGAATGCTGAAATCAAAAACCGGAGGTTTTTTACGATGTGTTCGATTATGGGTTACTGCGGCGCAGGTGCCGCCGATTCTGTTTTTCTGAAAGGCTTTGCCGCGACAAAATCCAGAGGCCCCGACGACAGCCGGATCGTCGATACGGGAAAAGGACTGCTCGGCTTTCACCGCCTGGCGATCATGGGACTGACACCGGAGGGGATGCAGCCCTTTGAGCTGGACGGAAGCTATGTGGTCTGCAATGGAGAAATCTATGGGTACGAAACGCTGAAAAAGCGCCTTTCGGAGAAATACACCTTCCGCAGCGGCTCCGACTGCGAAATACTGCTGCCGATGTACCGGGAGTACGGCGTCAAAATGTTTGCCATGCTGGACGCGGAGTTTGCAATGATCCTCTATGACGGCGAGACGCAGGAATACATCGCCGCGCGCGACCCCATCGGTATCCGTCCCCTGTATTACGGCAGGGATCAGAAGGGCGTGACGGTCTTTGCCAGCGAGCCGAAGAATCTGGTTGGCCTGTGCGGTAAAATCTTGCCTTTCCCGCCGGGACATTACTGGAAGAACGGCGAGTTCGTCTGCTACTCGGACATTGCGAAACCGGAGTGCGTCTGCCGCGACGATTTGGAAACCGTGTGCGGGAAAATTCACGACAAGCTGATTGCAGGGGTTGAAAAACGTCTGGTTGCGGACGCGAAGGTGGGCTTCCTGCTTTCCGGCGGGCTGGATTCTTCCCTCGTCTGCGCCATCGCGGCGAAAAAAAGCGAGAAGCCGATCCGCACCTTTGCCATCGGGATGCGCAGGGACGCCATCGATCTGAAGTATGCCAGACAGGTCGCGAAATACATCGGCAGCGACCACACCGAGGTGTTCATGACAAAACGCCAGGTACTCGACTCGCTGGACGAGGTGATCCGGATGCTCGGAACCTTCGACATCACGACCATCCGCGCGAGTATGGGAATGTATCTGCTGTGCAAGTGGATCCATGAAAACACGGACATCCGTGTCCTGCTGACGGGGGAGATCTCGGACGAGCTGTTCGGCTATAAGTACACCGACTTTGCGCCCTCCGCGGAGGAATTCCAGAAGGAGTCGGAGAAGCGCGTCCGGGAGCTGCACATGTACGATGTGCTGCGGGCAGACCGCTGCATTTCGGTCAACTCGCAGGAGGCGAGGGTTCCCTTCGGAGATCTGGATTTTGTGAAATATGTCCTCTCGGTCGATCCGGAGAAGAAACGAAACGTCTACGGGAAGGGAAAGTATCTCCTGCGCCATGCCTTTGACGACGGCTGCCTGCCGCACGACATCCTCTGGAGGGAGAAGGCGGCCTTCTCCGACGCGGTGGGCCATTCCATGGTGGACGACCTGAAGGCCTTTGCGGAGAGCAGCTACACGGATGCGGAGTACGAGGAAAAGCGCCTGCGCTATACGCACGCACGGCCGTTTACCAAGGAATCTCTGCTCTACCGCGAGATTTTTGAGAAGTATTACCCCGGCCAATCCGAAATGATTGTGGATTTCTGGATGCCGAACAGGGCATGGCAGGGCTGCGATGTAAACGATCCCTCCGCGCGCGTGCTTTCCAACTACGGCGCGAGCGGCAAATAACGGCAGATCACCCGGCACGGCGTGCCGGGTGATTTCAGCTTGTCAAAAAAGTCCGTTTGGACTTTTTTGACAAGCTGCCTGCAAAATTG
>CAJMQR010000026.1 GCA_905215665.1 uncultured bacterium
GCCAGCTTTGCCTTCGCAAGCTCAATCTCCCGCGCCTCGGTCGCTGCGGCAATCCGCGACTGCGCCGTCTCCTTGGCACGCTCCGCGCGTTCCACATCGATCATATCCGCGTATTCAAAGGTCGTGGCAACAAGGCGAACCTCGCCCTTTTCCACGCTGAGGAAGCCGCCGCCGCAGGCAGCCTCGCGCTGCACGCCGTCCTGCGTCACCGTGACGGCTCCCACCGTCAGCGCCGCAAGATAATCCGCGTGCCCCCTGCGGATGCTGACATAGCCCTGCGTCGTGCAGACGCGCAGAGCCTCGGCCTCGCCGTCAAAAAGGCTGCCGTCCGGCGTGACGATCTGCAGGCGAAAGCCGCTCATTGCTTCGCACCCTTTCCGGCTCTTTCAACGGCCTCGTCAATGGAGCCGACGAAGAGGAAGGCGGACTCCGGCAGGTCGTCGTGCTTGCCCTCCAGAATCTCCTTAAAGCCCCGGATGGTCTCCTTGACGGGGACGTACCGGCCCTCATAGCCCGTGAACTGTTCCGCGACAAAGAAGGGCTGAGACAGGAAGCGCTGGATCTTACGGGCGCGGCTGACGGTCAGCTTGTCCTCCTCGGAAAGCTCGTCCATGCCCATGATGGCGATGATGTCCTGCAAATCCTTGTAACGCTGCAAAATACGCTGCGTCTCCCGGGCGACCTCGTAATGCTCCCGTCCCACAATCTCCGGAGAGAGGATGCGGGAGGTGGACTCCAGCGGATCCACCGCCGGGAAGATGCCCAGAGAGGCGATGCCGCGGTCGAGAACCGTCGTCGCGTCCAGATGGGCAAAGGTGGTGGCCGGGGCGGGGTCCGTCAGGTCGTCAGCCGGCACATAGACCGCCTGCACGGAGGTGATGGAGCCCTTTTTCGTAGAGGTGATACGCTCCTGAAGGGCGCCCATTTCCGTGGCCAGCGTGGGCTGATAGCCGACGGCGGAGGGCATTCTGCCCAGCAGGGCGGAAACCTCGGAGCCTGCCTGCGTAAAACGGAAGATGTTGTCGATGAACAGCAGCACGTCCTGCCCCTCGCGGTCGCGGAAGTACTCCGCCATCGTCAGGCCGGAAAGCGCCACGCGCATACGCGCTCCTGGCGGTTCGTTCATCTGGCCGTAAACCAGCGCCGTCTTGTTGATGACGCCGGATTCCTGCATTTCGTTATACAGGTCGTTGCCCTCACGGGTACGCTCGCCGACACCGGCGAACACGGAAATGCCGCCGTGCTGCTTGGCGATGTTGTTGATCAGCTCCATGATCAGGACGGTCTTGCCGACGCCCGCGCCGCCGAACAGGCCGATCTTGCCGCCCTTGGCATAGGGCGCGATTAGATCGACAACCTTGATGCCGGTCTCCAGCATCTGCGTGGTCGTCTCCTGCTCCTCATAGGAGGGGGGATCGCGGTGAATGTTCCATTTCTCACAGGTAACGGGCTGCGGCTTGTTGTCGATGGCGCGTCCGAGCAGGTTGAACACTCTGCCCAGCGTCTCCGGCCCGACGGGCACCTTGATACCGGTGCCGGTGTCCACAGCCTGCATGCCGCGGGTCATGCCGTCGGTGGAGCTCATGGCGATGCAGCGTACCACATCGTCTCCAAGCTGCTGCGCGACCTCGCAGACCAGCTTGCCCTCCTCCCGCTCGATCTCAATGGCGTTGAGCAGATCCGGCAGATGCCCATCCGGGAAGCGGATGTCCAGAACCGGGCCGATCACCTGCACAACAGTGCCGATGTTTTTCTCTTGCATACGGATTTCTCCTTACTATGATTTTGGGTCACAGTGCTTCCGCGCCGGAGACGATCTCTGTGATCTCCTGCGTGATGACCGCCTGCCTCGCACGGTTATAGTGCAGAACGAGGCTGTCGATGATCTCTCCGGCATTTTTGTTTGCCGCGTTCATGGCCGTGCGGCGGGCGCCATGCTCCGAAGCGGACGCCTCACACAGGGTCGAATACAGGATGCCGGCGACGTAGTGCGGCACGATCTGCTCAATCAGAGCCTGTGCGTCGCCCTCCAAAATGGCGTTGGCATACTGCTTTTCCTGCTGCTGATGCAGAACCAGCGGCAGGAGCGGCTCGCTGACGGGCACCTGGGAGAGCATGGACATGAATTTTGTATATACCACGATCACGCGGTCAAAGCTGCCCCCGGCAAACCTGTCGCACAGAAGCTCCGCCATTTGCTGGCAATCGCCTACGCCGAGCGCGGCGGTCTGGCCGAAATAGCTGCTGAGCAGCTCGCAGCCGCTGTGCGAGAAATACTCCAGCGTCTTTCTGCCGACGGGCAGAATGCAGAAGTCCGTTCCCGCAGACAGGGAATTCACCAGACGGAACAGGTTGGCATTGTAGCCGCCCGCAAGTCCCCGGTCGCCGCCGATCACGACATAGCAGGTCTTTTTGACCTCGCGCGCTTCGGTGTACACGGTCGGAAACTCTGCCACTCCAGCCTGAAGACCCGCAATGGCGTCCGCAAGCACATCGTGGTACGGGCGGGCGCGCTCGACGCGCTCCTTGGCACGGCGCAGCTTCGAGGTCGCCACCAGCTCCATGGCCTTTGTAATCTGCCGCGTGCTTTCGACGCTCTTGATGCGCGTTTTGATGCGCTTCATGGATGCAGCCATATGCCCGCTCCCTTATCCGAGGAACTGCGCCTTGCAGTCCAGAATCGCTTTGCGCAGCATCTCTTCGTTTTCCTTTGTGAGCTGTTTTGTGTCGCGGATGTTTTCGAGGATCGCCGGACGCTGCACAGTCAGATAGTCGAACAGCGCGGCTTCAAACTCCCGGATCCGCTCCACGGGCACATCGGCCAGCAGATCGTTTACCACCGCATAGATGATGCACACCTGCAGCTCCACATCGACGGGAGAATTGCGGTCCTGCTTCAGGATCTCCACGATGCGGGCGCCCTGCGCCAGACGGGCCTTGGTATCCGCGTCCAGATCGGATCCGAACTGCGCGAAGGACTGCAGCTCGCGGTACTGGGAATACATCAGCTTCAGGGAGCCGGCAACCTTCTTCATCGCCTTGATCTGCGCGCTGCCGCCGACACGGGAAACGGAAATACCGGGGTTGATGGCCGGACGGACGCCGGAATGGAACAGCTCGGATTCCAGATAGATCTGTCCGTCTGTAATGGAAATGACATTCGTGGGAATATAGGCCGAAACGTCGCCGGCCTGCGTCTCGATGATCGGCAGCGCCGTCATGGAGCCGCCGCCATACTCCGGCGCAAGGCGGGCAGCGCGCTCCAGCAGCCTGGAATGCAGATAGAATACGTCGCCGGGATAGGCCTCACGTCCGGGCGGGCGGCGGATCAGCAGGGACAAGGCGCGGTAGGCCACCGCATGCTTGGAAAGGTCGTCGTAGATGATCAGCACGTCCTTGCCCTGATCCATGAAGTACTCGCCGATCGCGCAGCCGGAGTACGGTGCGATATACTGCAGAGGCGCCAGCTCCGAGGCGGTCGCGGAAACGACGACGGTATAATCCATCGCACCGTTCTTTTCCAGCGTATCGACAAGCTGGACAACGGTGGAGCGTTTCTGGCCGATGGCCACGTAGATGCAGATGACGTCCTTGCCCTTTTGGTTGATAATGGTATCCATGGCGATGACGGTCTTACCCGTCTGCCGGTCACCGATGATCAGCTCACGCTGGCCGCGGCCAATGGGGATCATGGAATCGATCGCCTTGATGCCGGTCTGCAAAGGCACGGAAACGGGCTTTCTTTCAATGATGCCGGGCGCCTTGCGTTCAATGGGGCGCATCTCGGCCGTCTTGATGGGGCCTCTGCCGTCGATGGGCTGGCCCAGCGCGTCCACGACGCGGCCGATCATGGCCTCGCCGACGGGAACGGAGACGACCTTCCCGGTGCGCTTGACCAGACCGCCCTCGCTGATGCCGACGTCCGTGCCCAGCATGACGACGCTGACGCAGTTCTCCTCCAGATTCAGCGCCATACCGTAGGAATCGTTTTCAAACAGCAGCAGCTCGTTGGCCTTGCACTTTTCCAGTCCATGAACCTTTGCAATGCCGTCGCCCACCTGAATGACATAGCCGATCTCTTCCTGCGCCGTTTTGGAGGAATAGTTCCTGATCTGATCCTTGATGATCTTGCTGATGTCGTCTATTTTCAGATTCACAGTTTCACCAACTTTATCTTATACTAATTCTTAATCATAACCTTTGGTTTTGATTAAGAAGGCACCGCTATTCGCGTTGTCCTTTTGTGGCAAAGAGCCACAAAAGCCGTCTCATGCAGTTCTTGATAAAAAGCCTTGAAAGCTTTTTATCAAGAACCAGTATTATACTATGGCCTCGCCCAGACTGCGGCGCAGCCGGTCGAGTCTGCTTTGGATGCTGTCGTCCAGTTGGACGCCGCCGTAACGGAGGGTGATGCCCCCGATCAGGGCGGGATCTACGCTGTTTTTCAGCACAATGTTCTTTCCTGTAATTTGCTCGAGCTTCTTCTGCAGCGCCAGGCTCTGTCGCTGCTGCATCGGAACGGCGGTGATGGCTTCGGCACGCACGATATCGTGCGCCTCGTCAAAGCAGGCTTGGTACGCCGTCCGGCAGGCGGGAAGCTGATAGACCGAACGTTTGTCGCACAGCAGGCACAGGAAGTTGAGAAGCATGGGATCAAAGCTCCCAAAGGCCTGACGGAGCAGGTCATGCTTTTCCGCCGCGGAAACCGCCGGCGTGTCGAGCAAAAGGGTATAGGAAGGGTTCTCCTTCAGAAGCCGGCACACCGCGTCAAGCTCCTCCAGTGTTTCCCGGTCGCTGCCCTCTTCCTGCGCAAGCTGATAAAGGGCCTTCCCGTAGCTGGCGGTATCAATCATGGCTCTCCCCCAGCTTCTCGATGAACGAGTCGATCAGCTCGGAGTGCTCCTCGCGCTTGATGTCCCGCGCGAGAACCGCCGAGGCGATATCCACAGCCATCACGGAAACCTCGTCCTTGATGTCGTTCATCGCACGCTTTTTCTCCATTTCGATCTGATCGTCCGCACGTTTGAGCGTCTGCGCGGCCTTGTCCTGCGCTTCGCGGAGGATTTCCTCCTCGCGAAGCTGCGCCTTGCGGGTCGCTTCCTTCAGCATTGCGGCGCTCTGCTCAGAGGCGGCGGCCAGCTTTTGCTCGTACTCGGCCTTCATCTGGGCAGCGGCCTGCTTGTCCCGATTCGCGTCAGCGTACATGTCGTCCACTTCCTGCTGGCGGGAATCAATCATTTTTTTCACAGGTTTGAACAGGAGCTTCTTCATGAACTTATACAGAATCAGAAGATTGCAGAGTGTGAACAGGCATGTCCAGAAATTCACACCGACAAAGCTCTCAAACCCGGTCAAAAATTTCAAATCTTATCTCTCCTTTCCAAGCTTTTTTCAAAAGGGGAGGAAAGCTCAGAAAACGAACAGGAGCAGCAGCGCGATAACGAGAGAGTAAATACCGGTGGATTCCGTGATGGCGCAGCCAAGGATCATGTTGGTACGCAGGGTACCGGAGACCTCGGGCTGACGGGCCATGCCCTCGAGCGCCTTACCGACGGCATTACCTTCACCGATAGCCGGGCCAATTGCACCCAAGCCCATGCAAAGACCAGCGCCGATTGCAATTAAGCCTCTTGTTAATTCTTCCATTGATAGAACCTCCTGAAATAAATAATTGATATTTTTTGCTTATGATTGAGCCGCCGTTTCTTCCGGCGGCGGGCAAGCCGCACCAACGTAGACCATAGTCAGCATACAGAACACGAGCGCCTGAATACAGCCGGAGAAAAGGTCGAAGTAAATCGACAGAAACGCGGGTATGCCGACCTGAAAAATCGGGATCGCGCTGATGACCTGATTGGGAATCCAGCCCAGCACCACGGAGCTCAGGGAGGCCAGCGCGGCATAGATCAGCGTGGTCAGAACACCGCCGCCGGCAATATTGCCAAAATGACGGAAGGACATGGAGATCGGCTGCGCGATCTCACTGACGATATTCATGGGCGTCATCACGGCAACAGGCTCGGCAAAGCCCTTGAGCCAGCCGAAAAAGCCATTGTGCTTGATATTCTGATACCAGACCATCACGGACGTCATCAGCGCCCACGTCAGGGTTGTGCTCAGGTCGGCGGTCGCGCTGCGGAAGACGCCTCCCAGAAGGCTGATGAGCGTTCCCAGCACAGAGGAGCAAAACAGCGCGCCAATATAGGGCGCAAAGCGAAGATTGTGCTCGCCCATCGTTTCGCGCACGAGATCGTAAATCATCGTCACGCCCTTTTCAACAAGCACCTGCCGCCGCGTCGGGCGCTTTTTCAAGCCCTTTCCGAGCCACGCGCTCAACACAATGAGGGTGATCATCACAAGGAAAGAAGAGAGTACCGTCTGTGTGATGGTAACGTCAAACAGCCCGAAAAAGGAAAATTCAACTAAGATTCTCGGCCCCTTTCCGATTGTGTCCATCAGGGCTTCGCCTCCTTTTTCTCAGTTCGTATTTGCGGGACAAACAGCGCAATGCGCATATAACACAGAGGAAGCAGCGCCGCAAGCGGGTCAAAGCGGCCGCTTTTCAGCGCCAACACCAGAATGGCGATCATCACCAGCATCCGAAGCAGGAAGCTGGCGCGGGCGTTCAACTGGCCTTTGACCGGAGATTCGGCGCGCGACGCGCGGATCAGCGTCAGCGTCATGACGGCGAAATTCAGAAGCACCAGTCCCGTGCCCAGCAGCACGCTGTACAGCACCTTCATGCTCCAGCGGCCGATGGCGGCGTAAATGCCCAGCACAATGCCGCTCATAAGAAGCTCTGCGAGAAAGACGGGCAGCATTTCCCGGAAGGTGGAGATCACCGTCTTCAGGGAAGGCTCGGCCGTAAACTCCGACAGCGTCGTCTTCTGCTCCGGGCGTTCAGGGTCCGGTCTTTCCGTCATGGGGCTTGCCTCCTTTTTGATCTGTCGGGTCAAAAGACCCGGCGGTTTTCAGAATAAAATGGAACATGCTGTAAACGCCGGTCAGCACGCCCAGCACGATGGAAGCGATCATCGCCCAGCGGCCGAATCCCCAGCGGTATGTCATCATCCAGCCGAGAAGGACGATCAGCCCCCCCGGGCAGATCATGCAGAAACCCGCCTGCAATATATAGTTTACCGCATAGACAACGCGAAATACCTTTTTCGGCATCTGCTTTCTCCGTTCCTTCAAGAAAATCCAAATACTTCCCTTATAATTATATGATACCGCAAAAAGCAAATAATTGCAACCGTTTTGCCATGATTTATTTCAAAAAGCAGCTTTTGTTTTATGTTATCACAGGAACAGGCCCTCCGCAATAGGCATTTTCTCCCGCCTGTCCATATTCCCGGCAGATTTTGTGCGGCCCGCGCGTCGGCGCGCAAGTGGGTCGAAAAGCAGGCCCGTTTGCCGGGGTTTTCCGCATAAAATCCCCGCAGGCAGCGTAACCGCCTGCGGGGATAATGCCGCACGCAGGATACCTTGCGGTTATTCCGCGCGCAGCGCCGTAACGGGATTGCATCTTGCCGCGCTCTTAGAGGGCAGCCAGCCGCCGAGCATGGTGAGCAGGGTGCTCAGAACAATCAGCACAAAGCCGGAAAAGGCCGGAAGCGAGGCGCTGACGTTCTGCTGCCCCGTCAGGGAATGGAGGATGGCGTTTCCGGGAAGGAGCAGCAGCAGCGTCATCCCGATGCCGATCACGCCCGCCAGCAATCCGACGATAAAGGTTTCTGCGTTGAAAACCTGAGAGATATTGCGCTTGGACGCGCCGATGGCACGCAGAATTCCGATCTCCTTTCGCCGCTCCATGACGCTGATGTAGGTGATAACGCCGATCATGATGGACGAAACCACCAGCGAGATGGCCACAAAGGCCACCAGCACATAGCTGATAATGTTGACAATGTCCGTCACGGAGCTCATCATCGTACCAACCATGTCCGTGTACTGAATGACCTTTTCCTCCGCGCCCTGTTCCTGCATCCGATGGTTATAATCCTCCAGAATCGCGGTGATTTTTCCCTTGCTCTCAAAATCAAGGGGATAGATCCGGATTTCTCCCGGCTGATCGAAGTCCGCATAGCCCAGCTTTTTGAGATTGCCGTCGCAGGAGGTATTTTCGGTGAGGAAGAGGGATTTGAGCAGCTCCGCCAGTTCCTCCTGCCCCATGTTGAGCTGCACTGCGTTCATAAGCGCCTCGGAATCGACCTGAAGGCCGCTGGCCATGCCGCCGGCGGAGAGACTCTGCGCCATGGAAGCGGCCAGATTGTCCGCAATCTGACCGACCGCCTGCTGCACGGCGGAGGAGATCTGCGCCTGCAGCCCGGAGGAAACGCCGGAAAGCGCAGTCTTCAGATACTTCTGCAGCGCAGCGGAAAGCTGTTGCTCCAGCGCGTCCGCATCCAGCATCTGAGAGAGCGCCTCCATCAGCTTCGCGCGGATTTCCGGCGTCTGCAGGAAGTCCAGAAGGCTCTGCCCCATCTTTGTCGGGTCGGCAAGGCCGTTTGCCGCGGCGTACTCCTGATAGCCCGCGAACATGTCGGCCGCCAGTGCGGTGAGCTGCTCCGGCAGAATGGTGATGTCGCCGTCGTAGGAAACGATCTTTTCCGCGCCCTCCCGAATCTTCTGCTGCACTTCGGGCATCTGCAAATACGCCTGAAGCGCCTCCGCAAGCTGCTCCGGATCGGTCATACCCTGCTCCTGCACATATGCCTCAAAGCCCGAAAGGACGTCGAGAATCAACTCCTTCAGTGCCTCCGGGGAAACGGTCAAGGTCCCGTTTTCCTCCAGAATCTTTTTGATTCCTTCCGTAAAGCGCTCCTGCGCTTCCGGTGTTTGCAGATATGCCGCAAAATACTCATTCAGGCGGGAATAGTCCGCCTCCGGATGTTCGGCCGCATATTCCCGGTAGCTGAGCAGCAGTTCCTCCAGCAGCGTCCGAAGGGCATCCGCGGAAACATCCAGATCGAGGTTCCCGAACAGCTCGCCCAGGTTCAGCTCCGGCAGCTCCGGCACATCCATGCTGATCTGCGAGGGGTCGAGCATTCCGGACAGGTCAAGAGAACCGCCGTCAAAGCGGAGCATTTCGGAAAAATCGGAGCCGTCGAAGCGGAACGCATCGTTCAGCGCCTGCATATCGACGGAAAACAGCGAAGCCAGGTCGAAGCCGCTGCGCGGCGTCCGTTCGTCAAAGGCCTCTCCGTTAAACACATTGTATTCCGGCTTTGCCAACTGCTCCTGCACAATGCGGCTGCTGCGCGCTTTCTCCGCCACATGCCTGCTCAGGGAGGCGGGATAGCCGATGCCCGGGCGGAGCATGGAGGCCGCCGCGCCCTTCTTCGGCTGCACGACGCCTACGACGGAGAGTGTCTCGCCGCGTTCGACCAGACGGCGCAGATAGTCGCCGTCGCCCGACTTATCCCGCCAGAAGCCATATTCGCTGTCGTAAACATAGTAATCCGCGCCGTTTACCAGCTTGAAGGAAATGCCGAGAAAATCCTCATACGCATAGCTCTGAAAATCCGGCGGAGCCTGCACCGTCTCGTCGTTGGCGAACTGCCGGAGCATCTCCTCGAGTTCGAGCGAATCCCGCAGTCCCAGCGTATAGAGCGCAAAATCGCTGATGCTCCCCCCTGCGGAGAGCACCACGACACATTCGTTGTAGTCCTCCGGCCAGCGTCCGGCCATAACGTCATATTGATCCTGATAAAGCCCGGCATTCTGCGGCATTTCAAAGAAAACGTCCGTGTTCGTCATGGACGACAGCAGGCTGCTTGCGCTTCCGGAGCCAAATCCCAGCACGGACATCGTCTGATCCGGGTTGACCTGCCGGACTCCGTCCGCATCGCTGCGGAAGATCTGAGGGGAAACATTGTAAAGATACTCCACCGCGCTCGCATAATTCTCAATCCCGCTGTCGCCGCTGTCGAGGTAACGCTTCAGCGAAGCCAGATCGTTCGCGTTGACATGCGAGAGCATGCCGGTGATCATCTGATTGACGGACACCCTCCCGTCCTGCCGACCCTCGCCGCCGCCCTGCGGCATATTCGCCATCAGCATGGAGGAAAAATCGATGCCCGCACTTTGAATCTGCAGGGGATACTCCGAAAGCGTATCCTTTTCCACGGATTCTATGTAATTGTTCACGCCGTTGGACAACGACAGGATCAGCGCAATGCCTATGATGCCGATGGATCCGGCAAATGCAGTCAGCAGCGTGCGCGCTTTTTTCGTGCGCAGATTCTGGAAGCTGAGCGCCAGCGAGGTGAAGACAGACATGGATGCCTTCCCCAGATTCCTGTGAACCGGCGGCTTCTGCGTCTCTCGATCCGGTTCATATGGCATGGAATCCGATCGTATGACGCCGTCCTTCAGCGTCACAATCCGGGTGGCATAGCGCTCGGCAAGCTCCGGATTGTGCGTCACCATGACCACCAGCCGGTCCTTCGCGACCTGCTTCAGAAGCTCCATGACCTGAATGCTGGTCTCGCTGTCCAGCGCGCCGGTCGGCTCGTCCGCCAGCAGGATGTCCGGATCGTTGACAAGCGCGCGGGCGATGGCCACGCGCTGCATCTGCCCGCCGGACATCTCCCCCGGCCGCTTGTGGCACTGCGTACCCAGACCGACCTGCTCCAGCGCCGCCTTCGCGCGGCGTTTGCGTTCCGCGCGGGAGACGCCGGAGATGGTCAGCGCCAGCTCCACATTGGACAGCACCGTCTGGTGAGGGATCAGATTGTAGCTCTGAAAGACGAAACCGATCGTATGGTTGCGGTAGGAGTCCCAGTCCCGGTCGCTGTATTTCTGCGTGGAAACACCGTTGATGATCAGATCCCCGCTGTCATAGCGGTCCAGGCCGCCGATGATGTTGAGCAGCGTCGTCTTGCCGGAGCCGCTCGGCCCGAGGATCGCCACAAATTCATTGTCCCTCAGATTCAGGCTGACCCTGTCCAGCGCCGTCTGCACAAACTCGCCGGTCTTATATTGCTTATGGATCTGTTTGAGCTGCAGCATAGAATATCCTTTCCCGTTCCGGCCGCCTGCACCGGCTCAATATCACTTCGTTTTTTCCATTATAGCACACCCATGCAAGTCCCCGCTTCTGAGCATAAAAGACGGCAGAGCACCGGGGTGTGAAGAGGAGAGATATTAAGACGCCTTGAGCATCTTCTGTTTCTATTCAATACTTATCTACGCAATTTAAATTGTAATTCTCAGATTCCAATCGCCGTTGTTCTGCGTTTTCTATTTGGTTTCCTAAGCGTTCTGAAAGAGCAGAAACTTAACCATAGCATAAAAGCAGAATTAATGCTTCTAGCAATCAATTTTTCAAACTTCTATGTAAACAAAAATCGGGAATCCATAGAAAAAACTACGAATTCCCAATTTTGGCAGGGGCACAAGGACTTGAACCCTGAGCCTACGGTTTTGGAGACCGCCGCTCTACCAATTGAGCTATACCCCTATATATTATATGTGGTGGGCCTTCGGGGACTCGAACCCGGGACCGTCCGGTTATGAGCCGGATGCTCTAACCAACTGAGCTAAAGGCCCAAAATCACTAAGTAATGTTATAGCCGCCACCGAGTGACGGCTATATTAACTGGCTCCCCCTGTTGGACTCGAACCAACGACACACGGATTAACAGTCCGTTGCTCTACCGACTGAGCTAAGGGGGAATATGAGTGTTGGCGTTACCTATTTTCCCGGGCAGTCACCCGCCAAGTATCGTCGGCGCAAATGAGCTTAACTTCTGTGTTCGGGATGGGAACAGGTGGACCCTCACCGCAATCAACACCAACTTCTTCGTTATCAGGTTCCCCTGAGAACATCTTTATTATACTCTGCTTTTCCCTTTTGTCAAGCTTCTTTTTCCTTTGGTGACCCCAGCGGGATTCGAACCCACGTTAACGGCGTGAGAGGCCGCTGTCTTAACCACTTGACCATGGGGCCATGGTGCACCTTCACGGACTCGAACCGGGGACCCACTGATTAAGAGTCAGTTGCTCTACCAACTGAGCTAAAGGTGCATATTTCTTTTGTCGCTCTGTTTCGCATCTTTCTTCCCAGCATCACTGTTCGCAAACTTGCTCCGCCGGAATCCAAGC
>CAJMQR010000027.1 GCA_905215665.1 uncultured bacterium
GTGGATACCGGCTTTACGGTGGAGAAGGACGGCATCAGCAGCGACCTCAACATTGAAGGCTTCGCGGTTATGACGGTGGGGAAGAACATCGTCTGCGGCGACGGCGCAGCGGAATTCAGCTTTGACTGCGTAAGCGGCGACGTTACAATCCGCGCTGCGCAGGGATCCTACTGATCCTTGATTGAAAAATTTCATCAAAAATCCCGCGGTGTCCTTTTGTGGCATTCTGCCACAAAAGGACACCGCGGGATTCCCATTCCAAATGGATGGAGCATCAGGAGTGCCCGTTCGTTTCTTTTTTCAGTACCGCGCCGTAGAGCTCATTCTTCGGGAAGCCGGTTTCGGCCGCGGCCTGACGGACGGCGTCCTTTTTACTGTATCCATCGGAAATGAGCGACTGTACCTGTGCAAGCGCCTGTTCCAGTGTGGCGGCCGGCTGCGGCGTGTCCGGCGCGCCCTCGACGATGAGAACATATTCCCCACGGGGCGCCCGCGTCTCGTGGTAGGCGACGGCCTCTGCGAGCGTCATGCGCAGAACCTCCTCGTGCAGCTTCGTCAACTCACGGCAAAGACAGATACGGCGCTGCCCGCCAAAGACCTGTGCAAGATCCGCAAGCGTTCCGGCCAGCTTGTGGGGCGCTTCATAGAAGATCATGGTGCGTTTTTCCGCGCGCAGAGAGTCCAGATGCGCAAAACGGCTCTTTTTCGCCGTGGACAAAAAGCCCTCAAAGGTGAAGCGGCCGGTAGGAAGCGCGGAAACGCTCAGCGCGGTGACGGCGGCGCAGGGGCCGGGAATCGCGGTGACGGGAACGCCGGCCTGTGCGCACAGGCAAACCAGATCCTCACCGGGATCGGAGATGGCGGGGGAACCGGCGTCCGTGACCAGCGCGCAGCTCTCGCCGGAGCAAAGCCGTTCAACGATTTTCGGCCCGCTGATCTCCTTGTTGTGCTCATAGTAGCTGACCAAAGGCTTTTTGATCTGCAGGTGGTTGAGAAGGCGAAGCGTTACTCTGGTATCCTCGGCTGCGATGAAATCCACGCTGCGCAGCGTGTCGCGGCAGCGGTCGGAGATGTCCGAAAGGTTGCCGATGGGGGTGGGGACGAGATAAAGCGTGCCGCTCATGGTTCGGCTCCTTTCCTGTGATATGCGGCGCGGTAGGCGTCGGTCTCCGTGCCGTCGGGAAGAAATTCAATGAAATCCGGCTCGTAGGAAAGACCGGGACGTCCGCCCCGCCGCCCCTCCAGAAGCACCAGACAGACGGGAGAAGCCGCGGTGTGCCGCACGAAGCGGATGCGCTTTGGCTCGATGCGGTGGCTGCGCATCTGAAAGATCAGGTCGCACAGCCGTTCCGGCCGGTGCACAAGAGCAAAGCGGCCGCCGTCCGGCAGCAGCCACGCGGCTGCGGCGCAGAGCTGCTCCAGAGTCAGGCACAGCTCACAGCGCTCCACGGCGCCTGCCGGGCTGATTCTGCCGCTGCCTACGGGGAAATATGGAGGGTTGGAGATCACGCAGTCAAAGCTGCCGGCGGGGAAAAACTCAGAGATATTCCGGACGTCGCCCTGCCGGACGGAGAGCCGCGCCTGCAGAGCGTTCAGAGCGATGTTTTCCTGCGCCAGCGCGCAGGCATCCGCACGCAGCTCCAGACCCGCAACCGTACACGCGGGATCTCTGGCGCACAGCAGCAGGCCCAGTGTGGCACACCCTGCGCCGAGATCCGCAATTTTCGCCCCCGGCGGCAGAGAAAGAAACTCCGCCAGAAGCACGGAATCCGTCCCCAGCCGGAAGCCGCGCTGCGGCTGGAGCATCCGGATGCCGTTCCAAAGCGCCTCTTCCATAACGTCCTCCCAAGTCAGAGAAACGGCCGGCCCGCACAGTTGCCTGCGCAGGCCGGCCGTTCTTACACAAGCTCAATTACTGCTGTTCGATCGCTTCAACCGGGCAGACAGAAGCGCAGGTGCCGCAGTCCACACACTGATCCGCGTCGATGACGTACTTGTCGTCGCCTTCGGTGATGATGCCGAGCGGGCAGCTATCGGCGCAGGTGCCGCACTTTGCGCAGGCGTCAGTGATGAAATATGCCATGGTATGTGCCTCCTATATAATAAGTATAAACACATTCTATCATGTTTTTCTGAAAATGCAAATGGTAATGCGCGGAAAATGTAAAAAAATTTTGTGCGTATAGAACGCGTGCCTTTCGTCAAGAATTTTTTGGGAACGGAGGCGGGGCAGCTTGGGGAAAAATGACTTTGATCCGCTGACGCAGAAGGTGTTCCGGCAGGCATGGGCAATCGCCGGTGCGCTGGGACACGGATATGTGGGAACGGAGCATCTTCTGCTGGGGCTCCTGCGGACGCCCGAATGCAGCGCGTGCCGCCTGATGGTATGGGAGGGCGCGGAGCCGGAGGCCATGCTTCTGCGGCTCATGGCGGAGAATGGGCGCGGGCAGCGCCTGCTTCGCCTGCCGCAGGGATTCTCCGAGGAGGCGCAAAGCGTGATCGCCGCGGCTGCGGCCGTGCAGCCCGTCTGCCCCGAGCGGCTTCTGCTGGCTATGCTTTGCCGCGAAAGCTGCGGCGCTGTCCGTCTGCTGCGCGCCTCACAAATCTCTACCGGCGCACTGCTTCCCGCCCTGTGCGAAGCAATGCGGCTCAGAAAGGAAGATACCATGCAGAATTTACGCCTGCTCGACCAGTTCGGTGTGGATATGGTTGAGCGCGCGGACAAAACGGAAATGATTGTCGGCCGGCAGCAGGAGATCGAGACGGTACTGCAGATCCTGTCGAGAAAGCACAAGAATAATCCCGCCCTGATCGGCGAACCCGGGGTGGGCAAGACGGCCATCGTCGAGGGCGTGGCGCAGTATATTGCGGCGGGGCGCGTTCCGGAGCAGCTCAAGGGCAAACGCCTGTTCATGCTGGATATGGCAAGCGTGATTGCAGGAACGAAGTACCGCGGCGAATTTGAGGAGCGGGTGAGAGACATCCTCGCGGAGCTTCGCCGGGCGCAGAATGTGATCCTCTTTGTGGACGAGATGCACACTCTGGTCGGCGCGGGCGCAGCGGAGGGCGCGATTGACGCGGCAAACCTCCTGAAGCCTGCGCTTGGCAGGGGAGAGCTTCAGCTCATCGGCGCGACGACGCTGACGGAGTACCGCAAATATATCGAAAAGGACGCGGCGCTGGAGCGCCGCTTCCGCACGGTGCAGGTGCGCGAGCCGACGCAGGCGGAGACGAAAGCGATTCTGATGGGCCTGCGGCCCGGGCTGGAGGCGCACCATCACATCGCCATCACGGAGGAGGCCGTCAATGCGGCGGTCACGCTTTCCAGCCGCTACCTGACCGAAAAATTTCTGCCGGACAAGGCGGTGGATCTTCTGGACGAGGGCGCGGCGCTGGCAAAAATGGCGCAGATGAAGAAGCAGGGCTGCGGCGACTGCGCCGGAACGGAGCGCGCGCTGCAGGAGGCGGTGCGTACCGGAAGATACGAACAGGCCGCGGCTCTGCGCGACAGGCTGCAAAGCCTGCGCAGGCACATGCCGGGCGGCCCGCGCGTCGAAGCGCAGGACATTGCCGCGGCGGTGGCAAACCGCACGGGGATCCCCGCCGGCGTGGTTTCCATGTCGGAAAGGCAGCGGCTCTGCGAACTGGAAAAGACGCTCTCCCAGCGGGTCGTCGGGCAGCAGACGGCGGTCAGCGCCGTGGCCGAGGCGGTGCGGCGCGGAAGATCGGGGCTGGCGGATCAAAAGCGCCCGGTGGCGGCCATGCTCTTCACCGGTCCGACCGGCGTCGGCAAAACAGAGCTGTGCAAGGCGCTTGCGGAGGCGGTTTACGGCAGTGAAAACGCCATGATCCGTCTGGATATGTCGGAATATATGGAAAAGCACTCGGTTTCACGAATGCTGGGCGCGCCTCCCGGTTATGTCGGGCATGAGGAGGGCGGGGAGCTTTCCGAACGTGTCCGCCGCCGGCCGTACAGCCTTGTCCTGCTGGACGAGCTGGAAAAAGCGCACCGGGACGTCTGCGGAATCCTGCTTCAGATCATGGAGGACGGCATCCTGACGGACTCCGCCGGCCGCCGGGTGGACTTCAAGAACACGATGATCGTCATGACCTCAAACCTCGGAAGCGAAAACACGGTGCGCGGGAGCCTTGGGTTCGGGGAGCATCAGGAGGAGCCGCTGCTGCGCAGTCTGCGCGAATACTTTTCTCCGGAATTTCTGGGACGTATCGATTGCATCGCGGCCTTCCAGCCGCTTTCCGAAACCGACCTGCTCCGCATTACGGAGAAACAGATCGGCGCCCTGCAGAGCCGGGCGGAGGAGCTGCATGTCCGCCTGCAGGTGACGCAGGAGACCATTGAGAGCATTGCGCGGCGGAGTCTGCGGCAAAAAAGCGGCGCCCGTCAGATTCGTCACCTGATCCAGACCGAGCTGGAAAATCCACTGGCAAGGCTTATCCTTTCTGCCGATACGCCTCCGCGCAGCGTGAAGGCCACTGTCTGTGAAGAAAAAATCCTGCTTTCCTGAGAAAACGAATCCCTCTGCGATCTGCCGCAGGGGGATTCGGTTTCTATAATTGTTCACAAACCGTTCATTGACTATTTGTATGGCCGAACGTATAATTATTACATATGTAGATTGATCAAATTGGAGGCTGTGCAATGTTAAAAACCTTGGGCGCACAGGTGAAGCAGTACAAGGCAGTGTCGTTCATCACGCCGGTTTTCTCGGCGCTGGAGGCGATTGCGGATATGATCCTGCCTTTCCTGATGGCAAAAATTATCGACTATGGCGTTAACGGCAGCGGAGGAATGGCTGCGATTGTCAAATACGGCGGCTGGATGCTTCTTGTGGCTCTGGGAGCGCTGGTCTGTGGAATTCTGGCCGGCAGATTTGCTTCGGTGGCTTCCACCGGCTTTGCCACGAACCTGCGCGACGCGATGTTCACAAATATCCAGACGTTTTCCTTTTCCAACATCGATCGTTTTTCGACGGCCGGTCTTGTGACCCGGCTGACGACGGATGTCTCGAATCTGCAGATGTCCTACCAGATGCTGCTGCGCATCTGCGTGCGCGCGCCAACCATGCTGATCTCCGCGCTGGTTCTTTCGTTTTCCATTCACTCGGAGCTGAGCATGGTGTTCGTCGTTGCCATGGCGGTTTTGATCCTTGCGCTCTCCTTTGTGATTGCCAAGGCGACGAAGATTTTCAACCGCGTGTTCCGCAAATATGACGACCTGAACGCCAGCGTGCAGGAGAACGTCGGCGCCATCCGTGTGGTCAAGGCCTTCGTGCGCGAGGACTATGAACGCTCCAAGTTTTCCAAAGCGGCGGAAGCGGTCTATCGGATGTTCGTCAAGGCGGAATCCTATGTGACGCTGAACAATCCCATTATGATGGCGACGGTTTTCGGCTGCATGCTCGCCCTGTCGTGGCTGGGCGCGAAGGCCTGCGTGACGGAGGGCTTCTCCGAGGGCAACCTCATGAGCCTGTTCAGCTATGTTTCCAGCATTCTGATGAGTCTGATGATGATCTCCATGATTTTTGTCATGATGAGCATGAGCGTTGCCAGCGCGCAGCGGATCTGCGAGGTCATCGAGGAGAAGGCCGATCTGTCCAGCCCGCCGGATGCCAGAACGGAAGTGCCGGACGGCAGCATCGAATTTCGGGACGTCTCCTTCTCCTACCGCAGGGGCGGCAGCGGGAAGCCCGTTCTGCAGAACATCAGCCTGCGCATTGAGCCCGGGCAGACAATCGGAATCCTGGGTGGTACGGGCAGCGCCAAATCCACGTTGGCCAGCCTGATTCCCCGCCTATACGACGCGACGGAGGGAATGGTTCTCGTCGGTGGCCACGATGTGCGCGAATACGATCTGGAAGCGCTGCGCGATGAGGTGTCCGTTGTGCTGCAGAAAAACGTGCTGTTCTCCGGAACCATTCTTGAGAATCTGCGCTGGGGCGACAAAAACGCGACGCCGGAGGAATGCCGTCGCGCCTGTGAGCTGGCCTGTGCGGACGAGTTTATCCGCTCCTTCCCGGACGGCTATGAGACGCATATTGAGCAGGGCGGCACCAACGTCTCCGGCGGGCAGAAGCAGCGCCTCTGCATCGCCCGGGCGCTGCTGAAGAAGCCGAAGATACTGATTCTGGACGACTCCACCAGCGCCGTGGATACGGCGACGGATGCGAAAATCCGCAGGGCGCTGCGCGAGGAAATTCCGAATACCACCAAATTGATCATTGCGCAGCGCATCTCCAGCGTGCAGGATGCGGATAAGATCCTTGTGCTCGATGAGGGACGGGTCAACGGCTTCGGCACGCACGAGGAGCTGCTGGCAACAAACCGCATCTATCAGGAGGTCTGGCAGGGCCAGACACAGGGCGGCGGCGACTTCGACGAAAAGGCAGGTGAGGCGTAATGGCAGCAAGACCTATGCACGGACCTCACGGCCCCGGTGGCATTGCGACAGAACGCCCGAAGAATATGGGAAAGGTGCTGGGACGTACGCTCGGCGTCATGTGGAAGGACTATAAGTGGCACTGTGTCGCCGTCCTTGTGTGTATCGTCGCCACGGTTGTCGCACAGCTCTACGGCACGCTGTTTTTGCAGAAACTCTATGACGCCTACATCGTCCCGATGATTCAGACCGGCGACGCGGACTTCCATCCGCTGCTCATCCAGCTTATCAAAGTCGGTGTGGTGTACGCCATCGGCGTATTCACGTCCTGGGCGTACAACCGCCTGATGGTCGAGGTTTCGCAGGGGACTATGCGGAATCTGCGCGTCCGGCTGTTCGGCCATATGCAGAGCCTGCCCATCCGCTACTTTGATACGCATGCGCACGGCGATATCATGTCTGTCTATACGAACGATATCGACACCCTGCGTCAGCTTATCAGCCAGAGCCTTCCGAATCTGTTTTCCAGCCTGATCAGTGTGGTCAGCGTGCTGATCAGCATGATCGCCCTGAATGTCCCCCTGACGCTGATGACGCTTGTCATGGTGGCGCTGATGCTGTTCGTGACCAAAAGGCTCGCGGGGATGTCCGGAAAATACTTTGTCCGGCGGCAGAAAGACCTCGGCGCCGTCAACGGCTATATTGAGGAAATGATGCAGGGGCAGAAGGTCGTCAAGGTATTCAACCATGAAGAAGAGTCCCTTGCCCGCTTCCGCGAACTGAACGAAAACCTGCGTGTAAGCTCCTGTCAGGCCAACACGTTTGCGAATATTCTGATGCCCGTTAATGCGCAGCTCGGCCATCTGAGCTATGTGCTGTGCGTGGTGGCAGGCGCGGCGCTTGCCATTAACGGCTATGTGGGCCTGACGCTCGGTACGCTGGCAGCCTTTATGACTCTGAACCGCAGCTTTAATCAGCCGATTGCGCAGATCAGCCAGCAGCTCAATTCCGTGGTCATGGCGATTGCGGGCGCGGAGCGCGTGTTTCAGCTCATGGATGAAGCACCCGAGAAGGACGAGGGCTATGTCACGCTCGTCAATGTCAGGGAAGCGCCGGACGGCACGCTGACGGAGACGGACGAACGCACCGGCGTCTGGGCCTGGAAGCATCCGCACAAGGCGGACGGAACCGTGACCTATACAAAGCTGGCGGGCGACGTTGTGTTTGATGATGTGGACTTCGGTTACACGCCGGAAAAGACCGTCCTGCATAACATCGACCTCTATGCGACTCCGGGGCAGAAGATTGCCTTCGTCGGCTCCACGGGCGCCGGCAAGACGACGATCACCAATCTGATCAACCGTTTCTATGACATTGCGGACGGGAAAATCCGCTACGACGGCATCAACATCAATAAGATCAAAAAGGATGATCTGCGCCGCTCCCTCGGCATGGTGCTGCAGGAGACGCATCTGTTTACCGGCACGGTCATGGAGAACATCCGCTACGGCCGGCTGGACGCAACGGATGAGGAATGCATCGCGGCGGCGAAGCTGGCCAATGCGGACGGCTTTATCAGCCGTCTGCCGAACGGCTATGATACTCTCCTGACCGGAGACGGTGCGAATCTGTCGCAGGGACAGCGCCAGCTTCTCACGATTGCCCGTGCGGCAGTGGCCGACCCGCCGGTGCTGATCCTCGACGAAGCGACAAGCTCCATCGACACCCGCACGGAGACGCTTGTGCAGGCGGGCATGGATCGGCTGATGCACGGCAGGACGACCTTCGTCATTGCCCACCGCCTTTCCACGGTGCGCAACGCCGACTGTATTATGGTGCTGGAGCAGGGGCGCATCATCGAACGCGGCACGCACGACGATCTGATCGCCCAGAAAGGCAGGTATTACCAGCTTTACACCGGCAATCAGGTTGGCGCCTGAAACCCTGAAACAAAGAAACACACCCCGCGCAAAGGTCCGAAGGACTTTTTGGCGGGGTGCATTTGCTTTTCCTTGCATTTCCGGATAAAATCGACTATGATATAAAAAAGGGGGTGCGGTCCATGTTGGATTCGGACATTGTGCAGAGCTATATTGACATTCTGCATGAGGAGCTGGTGCCTGCCACCGGCTGTACAGAGCCGACCGCGATTGCGTATTGCGCTGCTACGCTGCAAAAACTGCTGGGGTGCAGAGCTGAGCGTGTCGAGGCCGTTCTGAGCGGAAATATTCTCAAAAACGTCAAGAGCGTCGTCGTGCCGAACACGGGCGGCCGCAAGGGAATCCGCCCGGCCATTGCCGCGGGGATGATCGCGGGCGATCCGGCGAAGGGCCTGCAGGTTATCGCTGAGGTTCCGCAGGAAAAACAGGCGGAGATCGAGGAGTTCCTGAAAACGACCGAGATTGACATCCTCTGCGGGGAATCTCCCTGCCGGCTGGACATCGATCTGCGCGCCTGGGGCGGAGAACACAGCGCCCGTGCGCGCGTCACCAATCACCATACGAATCTGGTTTATCTGGAGCGGGACGGAGAGATTCTGTGCGAGTTTCCCGTTGTGGATGCGGCAGAGGAGCATATGACCGACAAAGCCTGTCTCAACGTGGAGGACATTCTGCGCTTTGCCGATACGGTGCCGCTGGAAAAAGTCGAAGAGATTCTGATGCGCCAGGTGGAGCTGAACTCCGCGATTGCGGAGGAGGGGCTGCGCGGCGCATGGGGCGCACAGATCGGGAAAATCCTGATGGAGGATTATGGCGGCGATCTCAAGCAGCAGGCTAAAGCCTATGCCGCGGCCGGTTCCGACGCGCGGATGAGCGGCTGTGAGATGCCCGTGGTCATTCTCTCCGGTTCGGGCAATCAGGGCATTACCGCCTGTATGCCGGTGGTCACCTACGCCAGGCAGATCGGCGCGACCAAGGAGCAGCTCTGCCGCGCGCTGATCGTTTCCGATCTGGTGACGATTCTGCAAAAGAGCGGCATCGGCAGACTGTCGGCCTACTGCGGCGCGATCTCTGCCGGCGTCGGCGCAGGTGCCGGAATCTGCTATCTGCTGGGCGGCGGATATTCCGCGGTGTCACATACTGTGGTCAACGCGGTGGCCATCCTGTCCGGCACCATCTGCGACGGGGCCAAGCCCTCCTGCGCCGCCAAGATTGCCGCAGCCGTGGATGCCGGCATCATGGGATACATGATGTATCTGCACCACCGGGAATTCCGTGACGGCGAGGGGATTGTCGGCGGCAGTGTGGACGACACCATTGCCAATGTCGGCCGTCTGGCGCAGCAGGGGATGAAGCAGACCGATCACACGATTTTACGGATTATGTCCGAGGGTTGAAAACGACAAGGCGGCTGTCAGGGAGGGACTTCTATGAAACGTATTATCACGATCAGCAGAGAATTCGGAAGCGGCGGCAGAACGATCGGCAGGGAAGTGGCGAAACGGTTGGGCTACGGCTTCTATGACCGGGAGCTGGTGGAGGAGGTTGCAAAGCGCAGCGGCTTCTCACAGGAGTTTATCGAGGAAAACGGAGAGTATGCCAATGCGCGCAGCAGCCTGCTGTTCTACTGGGCGACGGCCAAGCAGCATACGATGGAGAACCTCTCCATGCACGATCAGATCTACATCGTGCAGACGAAGATCATCGAGGAGCTGGCGGAAAAGGGAGATTGTGTCATCGTGGGACGCTGCGCGGATTATATCCTGCGCGACCGGAAAGACTGCCTGCATGCCTTCATCTGCGCGGATATGGAGAGCCGTGCAAAGCACATTGTCGAGTATTATGGGCAGTGCGATAAGTCGCCGGAGAAACGCCTGACGGAAAAGGATCAGAAGCGCAAAGTTTACTATAAGAACTACACCGGCCGGAACTGGGGCGAGGCGAAGAATTACGACATCTGCCTGAACAGCGGCGTACTGGGGATGGAGCTTTGTGTCCGGTTGATCGAACAGGCTGCCCGGACGGAATAACGAAAGGCACTGCCGTCAGCACAGGCCGCACGGATGCGGAAGAGACTTGCTTTTCAAAGCGAAAAAGTGCAAATCAAATAAGGAAGAGCAGCAGTAAGCATGCTTACTGCTGCTCTGTTCTCTCTCCGCCAATACCGGAATTAAAGGCGGATGCGGCCACCGATGAGACGGCCGGTTGCGGCCAGACGCTCTGCGTCGCGCCCTCTGGGTTCCAGAACGCCGTGTGCGCCGAGAACCAACAGAATGGCGAGATAGGTATCCCAACCAAGGGGCGCCGCGCCGCGCTCCATTTCTGAGATCTTCTGGCGGCTCTTACCGACTGCGTCTCCCAACTCGGCCTGAGACATGCGCATTTTCTTGCGGTATGCGGGCAGCTCCTGCACCAGAGAATTGATGAGCTCTTTCTGTTGTTCGGACTGGACAAATTGAGGCATGTTTTTCCCTGCTTTCTTTATATATTTTTCCCGGCTGCTTGCGGATAGCCGAAGGGGGACTGGAAGCCATTTAACAGTGGACTGTAAAACAGCGTCCATGTCATCCTTCACAGTATACCATGTAAAGTGCGGTTTGTAAACCGCTTTTCCATTTATATTTTACGAATTTTTTATGAATATTTTACGAATACAGGAAAATTAGACGCCTTTTTTCCTCTTTTTCCCTTCGGGACTCTTTATTTCAGTAAATAAGTACGAAAAATAATCAATAGCAATAAAAACGTTTCCAAAAAGTTCTCATATTACAAGCATTTGCCGCTGAGACAGAGCGTAACAAAACAAAAGAAATGAGAATAAATACATGGATATGGATAAAAATGAATTTTTATCCATAAGTTGCACGGCTGCCACCGGCAGCCGTGCATGGCAGTTTTTGAAAAA
>CAJMQR010000028.1 GCA_905215665.1 uncultured bacterium
ACTCCACGGTTGCGGGGGGTTTGGAGGTGATATCGTAGCAGACACGGTTGATATGCGGAACCTCGTTTACGATACGGCCGGAGACTTTTTCCAGCAGGTCGTAGGGCAAGCGCGACCACTGCGCCGTCATAAAGTCCTGCGACTGCACCGCGCGCAGCGCCAGCGTATAGTCATACGTCCGCTCGTCGCCCATGACGCCCACGCTGCGCAGATCCGTCAGCACCGCAAAATACTGGCTCGTGGTGCGATCCAGCCCGGCAAGGGCGATCTCCTCGCGGAAAATCGCATCGGCTTCCCGCAGGATGGAGAGCTTCCCCTCCGTCACCTCGCCGATCACACGGATTGCAAGGCCGGGGCCGGGGAAGGGCTGGCGCCAGACCAGCGACTCCGGCAGGCCCAATTCGAGGCCGAGCTGGCGCACCTCGTCCTTGAACAGGCAGCGCAGCGGCTCGACGATCTCCCTGAAATCCACGCAGTCCGGCAGGCCGCCGACATTGTGATGGCTCTTGATGACCGCCGACTCGCCCCCCATGCCGGATTCCACCACGTCCGGATAGATGGTGCCCTGCGCCAGAAAATCGACAGCGCCGATTTTTTGGGCCTCCTCCTCGAACACCCGGATAAATTCCTCGCCGATGATCTTCCGCTTGCGTTCCGGTTCGGTAACGCCGGCCAGACGCGAAAGGAAGCGCGCTCCGGCATTGACCCGGCGCACATCCACATGAAACTGCCGCGCCATGACGCGCTCAACCTGATCGCCCTCGTCCTTGCGCAGCAGGCCGTGGTCCACGAAAATGCAGGTAAGCTGCCCGCCCACCGCTTTTTGCAGCAGCGCCGCCGCCACGGCGCTGTCCACGCCGCCGGAAAGCGCCAGAAGCACGCGGCCGCCGCCGATCTTTTGACGGCATTCCGCAATGGCCGTATCCATATAAGACGCCATCGTCCAGCAGACGTGCAGGCCGCAGACGCCGTAAAGGAAATTCTCGATGATCTTTTTGCCGAAGGCCGTATGCAGTACCTCCGGGTGGAACTGCACGCCGTACAGTCTCCGCTGTACGTCCTCCACCGCGGCGTGGCGGCAGTTTTCCGAGGCAGCCGAGATACGGAAGCCCTCCGCAAGACGTTCAACCTCCACGCCGTGGCTCATCCAGTAGACCGCGGTCCTGTCCACGCCCTCAAACAGCGGGCTGCCGTCGATGTGTGTCAGTTCGGTTTTGCCATACTCCCTGGCCTCCGCGCGGCGGCAGCTTCCGCCGAGGAGCTGCATCATGAGCTGCATCCCATAGCAGATGCCCAGCACGGGAACGCCGAGCGCAAAAACCGCCGGATCGACCGTCGGGGCGCCCTCGTCAAACACCGCCGCCGGCCCGCCGGTAAAGATGATCCCGTCCGGCCCGAAAGCCCGGATCTCGTCCATGGAAATCCGATAGGGCTTGATCTCGCAGTAGACGCCGCATTCGCGCACGCGCCGGGCGACAAGCAGATTATACTGCCCGCCGAAATCCAGAACCAGAATTTTTTCCATCAGTCGTCCTCTCCGCGGAAATAGATTTTCCCATTCTCCGTCCTGTCAATGATCGCCAAAGAGTGCAGGGGATATCCCGCCGCGCGCAGCGCGTCGCCGCCGCCCTGAAAGCCTTTTTCCACCGCGACGCCTATGCCGACCAGCGTCGCGCCCGCATGCTCCACGATCTCGCACAGGCCGCGCATCGCCTCGCCGCGCGCCATAAAATCGTCGATGATGAGCACCTTGTCGGAGGAATGAATCCAGTCTTTTGCCACCAGAAGCGTCACTTTTTTCTTGTAGGTGTAAGAAAAAATATCGCTCTGGTACAATCCGCCCTCGATGTTGTCGCTCTTCGCCTTCTTCGCAAAAAGCAGGGGAACACCGAATTTTTGGGCGCAGACTGTGGCCAGCGCGATACCGCTTGCTTCCGCCGTCAGAACCATTGTGACCTCTTCCACCGGGAAGATTTTGGCAAATTCCTCCGCCAGCTCCTCCATGAAGGCGACATCGACCCGGTGATTCAGGAATCCGTCCACCTTGACGATATCCCCCGGCAGAACCCGGCCTTCGCGGCGAATTCGCTCTTTCAGACTGTTCATTGGAATCGACCTCCTATAAAATTATTTTTTTGTTACATTATAAAGGATACCGGCAGAAAAGGCAATTAGAAGTATCTCCTATCTTATGCGGTGTTTCATGTCAGAATTCTGGAATATTCTTGAAGCTGCTGCGTTTTTCGCCGGATTCCAAGCCCAGGAGCCCGCCGCGCGGCAAAGATAAGACAGAAAAATGCGCTTTCTCCCCCCTTGACAAATACCCCCCGGGAGTATATAATGCGGGTAGATTTGAAGCAAGGGAGAGAAACAACATGGAAAACTCCTGCCCAAACTGCCGCAAAACCGCCCGCGCCGCGGCACAGAAAAAGGCACTGATGAACCGCCTGCGCCGGATTGAGGGGCAGATTCGCGGCATCGAGGCCATGCTGGAAAATGACGCCTACTGCAACGACATCCTGCAGCAGTCTGCGGCGGCGAGCGCGGCGATCAATGCTTTTAACCGGGAGCTTCTGGGGAATCATATCCGTGGGTGCGTGGTCAGAGATCTCCATGAAGGCCGGGACGAGATCGTCGACGAGCTGATCGCCACCGTGCAAAAGCTGATGAAATAGGAGAAACGCAATGGAACAATACAACGTAACGGGCATGAGCTGCGCGGCGTGCAGCGCCCGTGTGGAAAAAGCGGTTTCCAAGGTGCCGGGCGTCACCGCCTGTTCCGTGAGCCTGCTGACCAATTCCATGGCCGTGGAGGGTACGGCGTCCAGCGAGAGCATCCTCCGCGCCGTGCAGGAAGCTGGCTACGGCGCGTCCCACAAGGACGAAACGCCGCAAAGTGACTCCGCCCGGGAAGAAGCCCTGGCGGATCACGAAACGCCGAAGCTGAAAAAACGCCTGATCGCGTCGGTTGGCTTCCTGCTGGCGCTGATGTACTTCTCCATGGGCCATATGATGTGGGGCTGGCCGCTGCCGGCGTGGTTCGACGGGAATCATGTGGCCATGGGGCTGGTGCAGCTGCTGCTGGCCGGCATCATCATGGTCATCAATCAGTCGTTTTTTATCAGCGGCTTCCGGAGCCTCTGGCGGCGCTCGCCCAATATGGACACGCTGGTCGCCCTCGGCTCCATGGCGTCCTTTGTCTGGAGCGTCTATGCCCTGTTCGCAATTACGAAGGCGCAGGCGGAGGGAAACATGCAGGGCGTCATGACCTACATGGACGAATTCTATTTTGAGTCCGCGGCCATGATTCTGACGCTGATCACCGTGGGCAAGATGCTTGAAGCGCGCTCCAAGGGAAAAACAACGAACGCCCTGAAAAGCCTGATGCGGCTTGCGCCCAAGACGGCGCGGCTGCTCCGGGACGGGCAGGAGGTCACGGTGCCCGTCGCGCAGGTGCGCAAAGGCGACATCTTCGTCGTGCGTCCCGGAGAGAGCATCCCGGTGGACGGCGTCGTTCTGGAGGGCAGCAGCGCCGTAAACGAAGCCGCGCTGACGGGCGAAAGCATTCCTGCGGACAAGAACGCGGGAGACGCCGTCTCCGCGGCAACGATCAATCAGTCTGGTTTTCTGCGCTGCGAGGCCACGCGCGTCGGAGAGGACACCACGCTCTCGCAGATCATCCGCATGGTCAGCGACGCGGCGGCAACCAAGGCGCCGGTCGCAAAGGCCGCGGACAGAGTCTCCGGCGTGTTCGTCCCGGTGGTGATCGGCATCTCGCTCGTCACGCTGCTTGTCTGGCTGCTTCTCGGAAAAGAATTCGCCTACGCCCTCGCGCGCGGCATTTCCGTGCTGGTCATCAGCTGCCCCTGCGCGCTGGGACTGGCGACGCCGGTTGCCATCATGGTCGGCAGCGGTCTGGGCGCGAAAAACGGGATTCTCTTCAAGACCGCCGTCTGTCTGGAGGAAATGGGCAAGGTACGGACCGTCGCGCTGGACAAGACCGGAACCATCACCATGGGCGAACCGGTGGTGACGGATATTGTCCCCGCAGACGGAACCGAAGCCTCCGGCCTTCTGCGTGCGGCGCTCGCGCTTGAGGCGCGCAGTGAGCATCCGCTGGCGAAAGCCGTCGTGGCAAAGTGCGCGGAGCTGGGACTCACGGCCGCCGGCGTAGAAGATTTCAGCGCCCTGCCGGGAAACGGTCTGACGGCGCTTCTGGACGGCGAACGGGTGACGGGCGGCAGCGTGTCTTATATCTCCTCGCAGGCAGAGCTTTCCCCGGCGCTGCGGGACAGGGCGGAGCGGCTTGCCGGCGAGGGCAAGACGCCTCTGCTCTTCGCGCAGGGCGGAACGATACTCGGCATGATCGCGGTGGCGGACACCGTCAAGCCCGACAGCGCACAGGCCGTGCGGGAGCTGCAGGGCATGGGCATCCGCGTCGTCATGCTGACGGGTGACAACGAGCGTACCGCAAATGCCATAGGCGGCCAGGTCGCTGTGGACGAGGTGATCGCGGGCGTCCTGCCCGACGAAAAGGAGGGCGTGATCCGCCGCCTGAAGCAGCAGGGCAGGGTCGCCATGGTAGGCGACGGCATCAATGACGCTCCCGCTCTGACCCGCGCGGACATCGGCGTCGCGATCGGCGCCGGCGCGGACGTCGCCATCGACGCGGCGGACGTCGTGCTGATGAAAAGCAGCCTGACGGACGTTCCGGCGGCGATCCGCCTGAGCCGCGCCACGCTGCGGAACATCCACGAGAATCTGTTCTGGGCCTTTCTCTACAACACCATCGGCATTCCGCTGGCCGCGGGCTGCTTCGTGGGTCTGGGACTGACGCTGAATCCCATGTTCGGCGCGGCTGCGATGAGCCTGTCCAGCTTCTGCGTGGTTTCCAATGCCCTTCGGCTGAATTTCTGCAAGCTCCATGACCCGCGGCACGACCGCCGCCGCAGAGCGCCGGAGGTTCAGGTGCGCACCATAAAGATCGAGGGCATGATGTGCGGGCACTGCGAGGCCGCCGTAAAGCGGGCGCTCGAAGCGCTGCCGGAGGTCGTCTCCGCGGAGGTCAGCCATGCGTCGGGAACCGCAGTCGTAACGCTGCGCACCCCGGTCGGGGACAAGGCGCTCCGGCAGGCGGTTGAGCGGGAGGATTACCGCGTGCTGTCCATTTCCCCGCCGCGGCAGTAATAAGACAGGGAGGGGAAACGCCCCTCCCTGCCCGCTGTTTCCTTCTCATAATAAAATAAAAAATTTAACGAATATCGTAAAATACCTCTTGACAAACTCCCTTTCTGGCGTTATCATGTGGTTAACGATTATCGTTAAATTATTTATGAAAAACATTGGAGGAAACACAATGAATCAAAGCATTTCCAAGAAAGTCAACAGATTTGGAAAAATAGGGAACATTCTGATCACAATCCTGCTGATCGCAGGGATCCTTGTAACGGCCCTGCTGGCCGCAGGCACCATCTGGCTTGCAGCCCTCCCGCGGGACGCCGTGGAGGTACGCATTACCGACCATGCGCAGATCCGGATAGACGGGGAGTATTTTGCCAAGCTCTGGTCCCTGCTCGCGGACGGATTCTCCTACTCCAGCGGCGACGAACCTTCGGCCCTGCTTCCGGACGCAGAGCAGAGCCTTGTCCCGCCCGAAAATCAGGAAATCGGGGCGGAGATTCCCCTGTTCCAGTACAGGTTTTCCTCTGCGATCATCCGTTCCGAGGGAGAAACGAAGGTCATAGAGGCGGCGTCGGATACGTCGGTTTATCACTCCGGCGATCTGATTCGGGTACTCGTCGCCGGAATCGTCTTTCTGCTTTCCGTTCTTGCCTCCCTGTTCACGCTGAAATGCCTGTTCAAGTCGATCGCAAAGTGCGCCTCGCCCTTCAGCGACGGCGTTGTGAAAAAAATGCGCTGCTTCAGCTATTCCCTGATTCCCGTCGCCGTATTTGCTTCCGCGGCGGAGACGCTTGCGCAGAATTTTCTCTCTGCCGGCAGGGATGCGGGAATCTGCATCCAGTGGGGCGTTGTGATCGCGTTTTTTGTGGCCATCTGTCTTGTGACGGTATTTCGATACGGCGTCGCGCTGCAGAAGGAATCCGACGAAACCTTATGATAGGAGACAAATAAATTGGGACATATTGTTTTACGGCTCGACAGAGTGATGGCTGACCGGAAAATGAGCCTCAATGAGCTGTCCGAAAAGGTCGGCGTGGCGAACGTCAATCTGTCCAAAATGAAGAACGGCCGGATCAGTGCCATCCGTTTTTCCACACTTGCCGCCATCTGCGAGGCGCTCCGCTGCCAACCGGGGGATATTCTGGAATACGATCCGGACGGGGAGCCGCAGGAATCCCCCTGATATCCAGGGAAAATCCTTTTGCCGGCGCAGACAACCGCTCTTCCCGCCCCGGCTTCCGGAACATGCTCCGGAAGCCGGGGCGGTCGCCGTTCATACCCCCGGACAACGCGATTCATACTAAGGAAGCTCTGATTCTTAATAAAGACCTTTGGTTTTTATGAAGAAGGGACTGCGGGCCGTTCGGCTTTCTATCCGGGACACAGGAGAGAAGCGGCCGCGTCATCCGCAAAAACGGTGACATTGGGATGCAGTTGTAGAATCGAAGCCGGACATCTCGGTGTGACAGGCCCCTGAATCATGTCGTGCACCGCCTGCGCCTTGGTCTTTCCAATGGCAATGAGAACAATCTGACGGGCCCTGATAATCGAGCCGATCCCCATGCTGATGGCAAAACGCGGCACTTCTTCGCTGTTGTCAAAAAAACGTGTGTTGGCATCGATGGTACTCTGCGTCAAAGCGACCTTGTGAGTCCCTACGGGAAAACTGTCACACGGCTCGTTAAAGGCGATATGGCCGTTGTTGCCGATGCCCAAAATCTGCAAATCAATGCCGCCGGCTTCCGTGATCATTTCGTCGTAGTGCCGGCATTCCTCCTCCGTATTTGCGGCCGTACCGCAGGGCACATGAATGGCCGTCTGAGGAAGGTTGATGCTCTCAAACAAATTCTTCTGCATGAAATAGTAATAGCTTTCGGGATGTTCACGGGTAAGCCCTATGTACTCATCCAGATTAAAACTGGTTGCCATGGAGAAATCGACAAGCCCAGCCCGATACAGACGGATGAGTTCCCGGTAGGTGGGAATGGGAGAGGCGCCGGTGGCAAGCCCCAAAACGCTTCGCGGATTTACGATGATTTGCGATGAAACAACAGTAGCGGCCGCTTTCCCGATTTCACCGGCGGTATGATAAATTCTTACATTCATGATCCTGCAGCTCTTCTCTATTAATGTTTTTTGGGGGTGCGTTCATTCAAAGCGAAGCTGTTTTCCCGCCGGTTCCGGCAAGCGTTTCCCGTCCTTTTTCAGTCCTCTGTTTCCCCCGTGCCGCAGTCGGACAGGAGCTTGTCCAGCTCCTGCAGGATCAGCAGGGACGCCGCGCCCCGGGCGCAGCCATCGCCGCAGCGGGCAGGAGAAAGAGAGGTGTTGTGGATACAGAGCCGGTAGAGCCGTGCATTTACCTCGTGCAGCAGTTGCGTGCCCAGATGTTCCGCCACACAGCCGCCAATGATGAAACGGCTCACGTCCAGCGCGCTCGAAAGATTCGCTATGGTGACGGCAAGGGTCCCCGCCAGTTCACGCACCAGCTCCGCCGGAGCCTCGGATTCCATCTTCAGCAGGTCGATGCCGTAACGTTCCTTCGGGACGCTATAAACCAGGTCCTCAAGGTAACCGGAGCGGCTGCCGCCGTGACATTCCGCGTTCCAGACCATGTATCCGATTTCGCCGCAGGAGAAATTTCCGCCGCGTCTGAGCCGTCCGTCCAGCACGAGACCCGCGCCAATGCCGCCGGCCAGCATGATATAGATGAGGTCCTCCTTCTCGCCAAGTCCCAATTGCCGGTATTCCGCGATGGCCGCGCAGTTGACATCGTTTTCCAGCAGCACCGGCACTCCCATCTGCTTTTCCAGCGCGGTACACTCCAGCATGAGGCTTTCCTTTGACATGCGTTCGCCAAAGGCCGGAGACGCCTGAAAACAGATGCGCTTCTCAGCGTTGTTCACCGAGGCAGGCAGGGATACGCCGATGCCAAGGAGTCTCGACGCGCCCGCCGTGAATTCCGACAGGCGGCGGGGCAGTATTTCCCTCACAATGGTGGAGATATCTGTCGTCAGCTCGAATTGCCGGTGCTTCACCGTCTCAAAATTCAGGTTTACAAGCGACATCTCCAGAAGATGCCCGTCATAGGTCACTCCCGCTGCAAGGGCGGCATCCGGCACAAAGCGAAAAAGGCTGGACTTCCGGCCGGGATCCATGCTGTCATTCTCGCCGCAGGAAACGATGATCCCGCAGCGCTCAAGGAAATCGAAAATTTTCAGCACCGTCGGCGCGGAAATACCGGTATCGCGGCCAATCTTCGTCCGGGTAACCAACTGACCGGGGGTTGTCCGGATTGCATGGTAGACCTGCAGACGATTCTGCACTTTCATGTCCGCGGCAAGCGTTGCACACATATATTTAAACTCCTCATATATTTATAGATACTGAAATATGCCGGGAGTACCGTCCACCCTGGCAGGGAGCCTCCGGCCCAAAAGCGCGGCCTGTTGGCACTCTCGCGTTTTCACTGTTAATATATTATAAACATGCTTTATTAATTTGTAAAGAGAAAACGCATGACATTTTTTATATTTTGAAATTCCGCAGTCTGCTATTGACTTCGCAGGCATTCTTTGTTATACTTGATTTATTAATAAAGTTAATAAATTATCCTAGGAGGTGCATGGATATGCACTGTTTGCGTATTGCCGTGATTGGTGCGGGAAGCACCTACACGCCGGAACTCATCAACGGTTTTATTCAACGGCAGGATCGGCTGAGGATCGACAGCTTTGCCTTCTGTGACACGGACGAGGAGCGATGTGAAATTCTCTCCTCCCTCACGGAGCGTATGCTCCGGCGTGCCGGCATCACCGCCCGCGTCGAACGACACAGCGATTTCCGGGCGGCAGTCCGCGGCGCAGATTACATAATCACCCAGATTCGCGTCGGCAAAATGCCCGCGCGAATCCTCGACGAGCGGATTCCCCTGCAGCACGGTCTCATCGGGCAGGAAACCACCGGCCTCGGCGGCCTGTCCTGCGCCCTGAGAACCATCCCGGTCATCGACGAAATTGCCCGCGCAGTGCGGGAACTTGCCGCGCCGGGCGCATGGCTTATCAATTTTGCGAACCCATCCGGTCTCGTGACCGAGGCGGTGCTGGAAGCACAGCCTGACGCCCGCTGCATCGGGCTGTGCAACATTCCCGTAAAACTCACGCGGGAGGCCCGGAAGCTTCTGGGGCGCGATGTTACGTGCGAGTTCACCGGTCTCAATCACCTCTGCTGGATGACCGGTATCTACGACGGACAGACGGAGCTTCTGGGGAAACTGCTCTCTCTCCCGATTGAGCAGTCGGGGCTCAACAACATTCCCGACATGAAGTATACGCCGGAAGAGCTTCGCGCCGTCGGCGGCTTCCCCTGCGGCTATCTCAATTACTATTATCACAAAAACGAAATGCTTCTGAAGTGTCAGGACGAGGAAAAGACCCGGGGCGAGGTCTGCCTTGCGCTTGAGCGGCAGCTTCTGGCGTTCTATGCCGATCCCGCGACTGACACGGTTCCCGCGCTGCTTGAAAAGCGCGGCGGCGCCATGTACTCCACCGCCGCGGTGAGCCTCATTGACGCGCTGGAAAATGATACGGGCGCAATACATGTGGTGAACGTGCGCAATCGCGGGGCGCTGCCCATACTGCGCCCGGAGGATGTGGCGGAGCTGCGCTGCCGCATCACGCATGACGGGGTGGAGCCGCTGCCGCTTCGCAGTCGTCCGACGGAGCATATTACGGGACTTGTGCAGGCGGTCAAGGCTTATGAACGGCTTGCCGCCCGCGCCGCGCTCCGCGGCAGTTATCCGGATGCGCTTGCAGCGGCGCTGAGCCACCCGCTTGCGGGCGACTTTGCACGAACGAAGGTCGTTCTGGACGCCCTGCTGGAAGCTCATAAAGCGAATCTGAAACCATCTTTTTTTGAGGGGAGGGAGTGAAAGACGATGAAGGATCAATGGTTTTTCGGACTGGACGGCGGCGGTACCAAGACGCTCTGTGCGCTCTACAACACAGCAACGGACGAACTTCTCACCGCCTGCGGCGGCCCCACCAACCATGAGGTTCTGCCGGGCGGAATGGAGGGTCTTGCGGACGCCGTGGGCGCGGTTGCCTTCCCGCTGCTGGAGCGTGCCGGGATTGCGCCTCGTGCCCTCGCGGGCGCGGCGTTTGGTATGGGCGGCGTAGACACCCCCATGCAGCACGGTCTCATCTCGCAGATTCTCGCGGGAATGGGATTTGAACGCTTCGTGCTTTCCAACGACGCTTTTCTCGGCGTGAAGGCGGAATTGGGCCGCTGCGGAATTTCCGCCGTCAACGGGACCGGCTATTCCGTCGCGGGGATTGCACCGGATGGAAGAATGCTGCAGATCGGCGGGCACGGCGAGATGACCGGCGACCGCGGCGGCGGCGACTATCTCGTGCCGGCGGCCATCCGGGCCGTCTACACGGCGCTTTTCAAGCGCGGGCCGGCGACACGGCTTACGGAGCTCTTCTTCGAATGGCTCGGCATTGCAGGCCGTGACGATCTCTGTCAGGCCGTCGCGATGCAGATTTACAGCGACGCGGCGGATGCCTACCGCCGCATTTCGCAGCTGCTGTATCAGGCGGCTGCCGAAGGTGACGCTGTTGCACGTTCCATTCTTACGGAATGCGGCAGGGACTATGCCCTTTCCATTCAATGCGTCGCGGAATCGCTCGGCCTGGCCGCGCCCGTGGACGTGGTGCTGGTGGGATCGCAGTTTACCCACTGCGAAAGCCCCTGCGCGATTGACGCGCTCCGTGAAAGCCTGGAAGCAGCGGGCGATTACCGGATTCACGTCATCTCCACGGCGCCCGTCGCCGGCGCACTGTTCTGGGCGATGGAAAACGCCGGCGCAGAGCCAAAGGACAAGGCCGCCCTCAAAGCGCGCTTGTACGGTTTGAGAGGAGGCGTGATACATGATTGAGCTGCTTGCGGAGAAGCTCGCCGCCGTTCCCAAGCTCAGGGAGATCAAACGCGCCCTGTTTATCCA
>CAJMQR010000029.1 GCA_905215665.1 uncultured bacterium
TCCTCATCCCGGAAAGCAAAAAAGCTGTGCTCCAGAAGATTCATCTGCAGGATGGCTTCCTCACGGGTCATGGGCTTCATCGGGAACTGCTTGGTGCGCACGATCTCGAAGCTGCTTTCCTCCTCGCCCTCGGGGGCAAAGGACGTGACCTCCGCGCTGCGGACAAAGGCGTCCTGGCGCAGGCGGCGGGCCAAGCGGGTCTTGTTTTTGCGAATCTGACGCTCGATGGTGGCAACCGCGGCGTCAACGGAGGCGTACATGTCCGAAGTCGCCTCGCTTGCACGGAAATAGGTGTTTGCAGCGTGAACCGTAATTTCAACCTTATTACGGTCCTTTTCTACAGAAAAGGCGACAAGTGCCTCCGCATCATCTTTGAAAAAACGTTCCAGCTTCATCACTTTCTTCTCTGCGTAAGCGTGAAGGCTTGCCGGTAAGCTGACTTTTTTCTCGGTGAACTGGAATTTCATAGTAAGTCGCTCCTTTCAATGTACAAGAAAAATACTGTGGTATCTTTCTCTGAGAGTATGATACCACAGTTTTGTTACTTTTTCAAGACCCCTCGTCCTCGGGGGGCACGAGGAGCATATCCATGATGCAGCGGTAGATTCCCTCGGCATTTTTGGAAAAGGCATTGGCAAGCCGGCAGGCCTGCTTCTGCGTCGGGGCCATCAGCTCAAGTTTGAGCAGGTCGCTGACCTCATCGTTGAGACTCATGAGAACGGAGTAATCGCCCTCCTCCCGCTGCCGAACCGCTGTCTTGACAAAGCTGCTGCGCCGGACCTCACGGTTATATGCCTCCACGGCCGCGCCGGCCCGCTGCAGCACAGGATAGGCAATGGCATCCTGCGTGACGCCGCAGGCCTCCCTGCCCTTCTCCGTGATCACATAGCGCCCGCCCTCCACCTGTTCAAGGTGACCGGACTGCACCATCTGCGGCACCGCCTGCGCCACGTCAAAATAACTCAGCCCGTCGTCCTGATAGGAAAGCTCATAGATCTTCTGAAGATCCACCGGATAGAGTACCCGGGACAGGATGTACAGGATCAGAACCTTTACGTCCAGCATATCGTGGATAAAACCATGCCGCTCCATTGCGATTGCTCCTTCGTTTCTTTTTTTTATTATAACGCAGGGCGCACGGATTGACAACTTTTTTTCACCGCTGCGAAGAAATTTGCATAAGCTGGAGCAGAAAGGAAGTGTACTTCATGCCTGATACATATCACGTCCTCTGCGGCGACCGGCGCCAGAGATGGGCGGCGGAAGAGCTGCGCGACAGGGGCTTTGTTGCCGTGGCGCACGGCGTCCCAGAACTGGAGAGCTGGCCCTTGCCGGAGGAGCTCTCCGGCAGCCTTGTGCTGCCGTTTCCCTCTTTTCAGGGAAGCTATCTGCGCGGGAAGGAGGGAATCGCCGTCTCCGAACTGCTGTCTCGCCTGAAGCCCGGCACACGGGTCTACGGCGCGCTGCTTGGCGCATGGAAGGCCGCGTTTGAAAAGGCAGGCGCCGGCGTTTTTGACCTCTACGGCAGCGAACCGCTGACGACCCTGAACGCCATCCCCACCGCGGAAGGGGCGATCCGCCTTGCCATTGACGTTTCTCCGCTCACGCTGCACGGCGCAAAGTGTCTTGTCATCGGCTTCGGGCGCGTCGGACGCGTATTGGCGCAAAAGCTGCACGTCCTTTCTGCCGACGTGACCGTCAGCGCAAGAAAAGCCGCCGACCGGGCAATGGCGCAGGCGCTCGGCATGCGCCCCGACACGACCGGCCTCTATGAACAGGGGCTGGGAGAGTTTGATTTCATCTTCAACACCGTCCCCGCGCCGGTCCTGTCCGCGCGGCAGCTCGCCCTTCTGAAGCCCGCCTGTATTCTCATCGAGCTGGCCTCAAAGCCGGGCGGTATTCCGGAGGACGCCTGCCGGGCGCTTGGGCTTTCCTATCACTTCGCGCCGGGACTGCCCGGACTTTGCGCCCCGGAAACCGCCGGGCGGCTCTATGCCGGCTGCATTCTTGCCTGCGCGGAGAATCCATCCGAGTGAGGTATCTGCCTTATGAATAAACAGACCATCGGTTTTGCACTGTGCGGCTCCTTCTGCACCTTCCGCAAGACCATAGAAGCGCTGCGTCCTCTCGCAGAAGCGTATCATGTAATTCCGATTTTCTCCGGCGCCTCCTATGAAACGGACAGCCGCTTCGGCCCCGCCGCGGAGTTCCGCGAGGAAATCGAATCGATCTGCGGGGAGCGCGTGCTGCACACATTGACGGAGGTCGAACCCTTTGGCCCGAAAGCAACGCTGGATCTGCTGGTGGTCGCCCCCTGCACCGGCAACACGATCGGCAAGCTGGCCGGCGGCATTGCGGATTCCCCCGTGACTTTCGCCTGCAAGGCGCATCTGCGCAACGGGCGGCCCGTCGTCCTCGCCGTTTCCACCAACGACGGCCTTTCCGCCAGCGCGGAGAACATCGGGCGCCTGCTGAACCGGAAACACTATTACTTTGTCCCCTTCGGGCAGGACAGTCCCGCAAAGAAGCCGTACAGTCTGGTCGCGGACCTGACAAAGCTGCCGGAAACCGTCGCCGCAGCACTGGAAGGCCGGCAGCTACAACCCATCCTGCTTTGAAAAAACGGCGCAGCCTCTTACCGGGCTGTGCCGTTTTCGGTGCATAAAGAAAAAGTAAAAAACCGTCCGCGCGAGCCATACCTCCGCACCAGCTTCCGTGGAGAATCCTTCCTCTTCGTTCAGGCAGACCGGGCCGCCTTTCCCGGCAGAGCTTCAGATATACTCCGCGATAAACGCCGCAAGCGGCGCAGTGGTCTCCTTCCAGTACCGCCTGCAATCCTCCGTGCGGCTGAGCAGGTGCTTGTTGTAAAGCTCCCGCCGCAGGGTTGCCGGGTCATGAAAGGTCGTCCAGCCGTCCAGCAGATCATTGATCTCCGGCTCGGTATACTGACGCCCGGCCTCCAGCTTCCCTGCCAGATACCACAGCGCCATCAGCTTCTTTTTATGCTTTGCGGGCAGCGCGGTGAGCTGGCCGCGTTCATTCAGAAACGGCAGCAGCTCCGAAATCTTTTCCTCCATCTTTCTTCCTCCCTGCGGCTCTGGTTTATGGTCTTCTCACACCTTCCAGCCGGCCATATAGGCCTCCTGCTCCGGCGTGAGCGTGTCGATGTTCAGTCCCGCGCCGCGCAGCTTCAGACGGGAGACCTCCCTGTCGATCTCCTGCGGAATCTCGTAGACCTGTCTGGACAGGCCCGCCGCATGCTTGACCAGATACTCCAGTGCCAGCGCCTGCACGGAGAAACTGGTGTCCATGATCTCCGCCGGATGACCGTTCCCCGAGGCGAGGTTGACCAGCCTGCCCTCCGCCAGAAGGTTCAGCACCCGGCCGTCGGGCAGCTCGTAGCCCACGATGTCGTTGCGGCGCTTGAACGTCCTGACCGCCATGGCCTCCAGCTCTGCGCCGTTGACCTCGACATTGAAGTGCCCGGCGTTGGAGAGGAAGGCATTGTGCTTCATTATCGCAAAGTGGCGGCGTGTGATGACGTCGCGGCAGCCGGTGGTGGTGACAAATATATCTCCCTGCGGCGCCGCCTCGTCCATCGGCATGACGCGGCATCCGTCCATGGACGCCTCCAGCGCCTTGATGGGGTCGATCTCCGTGACGATTACGTTGGCGCCCATGCCCCTGGCGCGCATGGCCACGCCGCGGCCGCAGTAGCCGTAGCCCGCCACGACCACCGTCTTACCCGCCACCAGCAGATTCGTCGTATGCATGATGGCATCCCAGACGGACTGGCCCGTGCCGTACTTGTTGTCATAGTAGTGCTTGCATTTGGCGTCGTTCACGTTCATCATGGGAAAGGGCAGCAGTCCCGCGGCGGCGCGGGCGTGCAGGCGGTGGATTCCCGTGGTCGTCTCCTCGGCGCCGCCGAGGATATGGTCGCCCAAATGCGCATAATTTCCGCTCAGCAGGTCTAAAAGGTCGCCGCCGTCGTCAATAATCAGATCAGGGTGACAGGAGAGCGCCTCCACCAGCAGCGCCTGATACTCCTCGCTGCTCACGCCATGAATCGCATAGGTCTGCACACCAAGAGAGGCAAGGCCCGCCGCCACGTCGTCCTGCGTGGACAGGGGATTACAGCCGGTGGCATGCACCTCCGCGCCCCCCGCCGCAAGGCAGAGCGCCAGAAAGGCCGTCTTTGCCTCCATGTGGATGGAGATCGTGATCTTCTTTCCGGCAAAAGGCCGTTCCTTCTCAAAACGCTCCCGGATGGCGACGAGCGCCGGCATAAAGTCCCGCACCCATTCGATTTTCATCCTGCCGTATTCCGCAAGCGACATATCCCTCACATGGCTCATATCCGTATTCCTCCGTGCTTTTCTGAAAACATCATAGCACACTGGCAAAGTTTTTTCAACGAATTTACAAAATTCAAAGATTATACATAGACAAGCCCCGCTTTTTTCGCTAAAATAGACTTTAGTCCTGCAGAGGGAGGAATTATATGAACAAGCTTCGCAGAGATTTTAACCGGTTTCTTTTCCAGAACCGGAACAAGGGCATCCCGAATCTGATGCTGTATATCGGCATCGGCAACCTGATTGTCTACTTCTTTTCCCGCTACGACGGCGGCCTGCAGATGTATAACTGGTTCTGCTTCAGCGCGGATAAGATTCTGCGCGGACAGGTCTGGCGGCTGTTTACCTATATCTTCACCTTCGGCTATGAGTACAGCTCCGGCTTCTTCGGCTTTTTCCTGATGCTGGTGGCGATCTACTTCTACTACTGGATCGGTAAGACACTGGAGGCCAATTGGGGCACGCTGCGCTTCAACCTTTTTTATCTCACCGGTCTTTTGATGATGGACATCGCCGCGCTGGCGCTTCATCTGGTTTTCTCCGTCGAGGGCATGGACCTTCCGCTGCCCGTGACCGTGACCTACCTGAATCTTTCCATGTTCCTCGCCGTTGCGACGCTGATTCCGGAGCAGAAAGTCCTGTTCATGATGTTCATTCCCATCAAGATGAAATGGCTCGCTCTGGTGGATCTCGGCCTGACGGCCTATCAGGTGGTCAACGGGATCTATATCGCCATCATTTACTGGACAAAATATCACAGCGCCGCCATCGGCGTGTTCTATATTCTTATCGCGCTCTTTCCGCTGATCGCGCTGCTGAATTACTTCCTCTTCCTTGGAAAAGATATCAAAAATCTTCTTCCGCAGCGCTGGCAGCGCTCCCGCCGGGAGCGTAAAGCCGCCCGTAATTTCCAATCCAAGGTGGACGCGGAGCCGAATCCCGACTGGGCGAAGAACTACCGCAGCAGCACCGGCGAGCGTCCCTACCGGCACAAATGCACTGTCTGCGGCCGCACCGACACGGATTATCCCAATCTGGAATTCCGCTACTGCTCCAAGTGCAAGGGCTACTGCTGCTACTGCATCGACCACATCAACAATCATGTCCACATCCAGTGACGAAAGCCCGCGCGTTGTTTTGAAACAACGCGCGGGCTTGTAATCAATAGGGCCGGATGTAGTGCGCGCTGATATCCGGCGCGGGCCGCATTTTTATTCCGGAGACAATGCCGACGGCGAGGAAGGAGGTCATCAAAGAGCTTCCGCCGTAGCTGAAAAACGGCAGCGCCAAACCGATGACCGGGAACAGACCGAGGCAGACGCCGATATTGATGAGGATCTGGAAGAGGAACATTGAGGCGATGCCGATGCAGATCAGCCGGTTCATATAGTCCGGAGACTTCATGCCGACGTAGATGCACCGCGCGACGATGGCCAGCAGCAGAAGCAGCACCACAACGCAGCCGATCAATCCGAGCTGCTCCCCGATGGAACAGAAGATGGAGTCCGTATGGCGGACCGGCAGCGTGCCGCTGTTGGTCAGGTCTCCGTGGAACAGCCCCTGCCCCGACAGGCCGCCGTTGCGCAGCGCCTCGAGATTTTTGTTCGTCTGCCAGAGGACGCCCTCGCCGGTGGGGTCGATCGAAGGGTCGATCAGTGCGAGAATCCGGTTTTTCTGGTCCGGGCGCATGACATGCTCCCAGAGGTAGGGGCTGACGGCGGCAAAGGCCGCGGCGCCGCCGAGAAACCACCAGCCGCTCACGCCGCCGGCGTAGGCCATGACGAGAAAGATAAAAACGAAAATCAGCGCCACGCCGGTGTCCTTTGAAATCAGGACGATCTCCGCGACGATGAACAGCATGTGCGCAGTGATTCCCGCCACGGAGCGGATCGAGGAGATGCGGTTGCGGTGGATGCTCATGGTCTTGGCCAGGAGGATGATATAGGTGATCTTGCAGACCTCTGCCGGCTGGATATTGAAGGGCAGGAAGGGGAACTTGAGCCAGCTCCGGTTGCCGGAGGTACCTTCAATGCCCCATACCAGCAGCATGGCGATGAAGGCCGCGTTGAAGAGGAACAGCAGTGTGCGCTGACCGGCCAGAATGTCTATGTCCAGCGCGGTCATGGCGAGATACACAAGAATGCCCGCAAACAGGGAGCCGGTCTGGATGATGATGTTTCTCATGCTTCCCTCGGTGTAGGTGGCGGCATAGATCATGACGATGCCGAAAACGGAGGCCACAACGCACAGCGCCAACAGAATCATATCGCCTTTTCTGAAAATATCGAGCAGCCTGTTTACAAATTTCTTCATGATCTCACCTCCCGTGTATTTATTTATTTTACCATCATTCGCGGTCATTGTAAACAAAAAAGTATGTTTTGCAAAAAACCGGGGGATATGATACAATAGGGGCGATCAAAAGCAGAGGTCGTGAAGCAATGCAGTTTATCACACACAGTCCGGAGGAGACAGAGCTTCTGGGCCAACGGCTGGGAGAGACGCTCTCCGGCGGGGAAATTGTCGCCTATCAGGGCGGGCTGGGCGCGGGCAAGACCGCCTTCACCCGGGGGCTTGCCAGAGGGCTGGGGATTTCCATGCGGGTCACCAGCCCGACCTATACCATCGTCAACGAGTATACCGGCGGGCGGCTTCCTCTGTTTCATTTTGATATGTACCGTCTCGGCTCCGCCGAGGAGCTGTTTGACATCGGCTGGGAGGATTATCTGGCCCGGGACGGCGTCTGCGCGGTGGAATGGAGCGAAAACGTACAGGAGGCCATGCAGGGCGCGATCACCGTCCGCATGGAAAAGCGCTCGGAAAACACGCGCTGCATCAGGATAGAGGGGAGTGCTCTGGATGCGGATTCTGGCATTTGAAACTTCGGCAAGGGCGGCCTCCGTCGCCCTTTTGGAGGAGGAGACTCTTCTCGGGGAGTTCTACCTGAACTGCGGGCAGACGCACAGCCGAACCCTGCTGCAGATGGCGCAGGAGCTTCTGGAAAACTGCGCCCTGACGCCCGCGGACGTGACGGCGGTGGCCTGCGCCGCCGGGCCGGGGAGTTTTACCGGTGTTCGCATCGGCGTGGCCGCGGCAAAGGGCTTTGCCTGGGGCCGGGAACTGCCCTGCGTCGGCGTATCGACGCTGGAGGCAATGGCGCGTCAGGCGGGCTGCTTTGCGGGTGTGGTCTGCTGCGCCATGGACGCCCGCAGGCAGCAGGTCTACAACGCGCTGTTCGACAACTCGGGCGGCGTCCCTGTCCGCCTGACACCGGACCGCGCGATTTCTCTGGCGGAGCTGGAGGAAGAGCTGAAAAAAATCGAAAAACCGAAAATAATGGTTGGCGACGGTGCAGAGCTGTGTTATAATACCCTCGGTAAGAAGGGCTCCGGCTGCATCCTTGCACCGGAGCAGACGAGAATGCAGCGCGCCTCCGGCGTGGCGCTGCTTGCGCGGGCGGCACTCCTTTCCGGGGCGGAGGCCAGCGGAGCGGCACTGACACCGAACTATCTGCGGCTTTCGCAGGCAGAGCGGGAACGTGCGGAGCGGCTGCGCACACAGAAGGAGTGTGACAATGGGTAAAGTTCAGGTTTTGGATCATCCGCTTCTGCAGCACAAGCTGTCGATTCTGCGCGACAAGAACACGGGCGTCAAGGAATTCCGTGAGATCGTCGGCGAGATCGCGGCGCTGATGTGCTACGAAGCAACGCGCAGCCTTCCCACACAGGAGATCGAGATCGAAACTCCGGTGGCAATGGCAAAGGTACGCGTTCTGGCCGGCAAGAAAATGGCAATCGTGCCGATCCTGCGCGCGGGTCTCGGCATGGTGGATTCCATGATTTCTCTGATCCCCTCGGCAAAGGTGGGGCATATCGGCCTGTTCCGCGATCCGCAGACGAAGGAGCCGGTGCAGTATTACTGCAAGATGCCGCCCGACATTTCCGAACGTCAGGTGTTTATTGTTGACCCGATGCTGGCAACGGGCGGCAGTGCCGCCGCCGCAATCTCCATTCTGAAGAATGAGTACGGCTGCAAGTCCATCACCCTGATGGATATCATCGCCGCGCCGGAGGGCATCAAGGCCGTAACCACCGCCCACCCGGATGTGGATATCTATGTGGCGGCAGTGGATGAGTGCCTGAACGACCATGCGTATATCGTTCCCGGTCTCGGAGACGCCGGCGACCGCATCTTCGGCACAAAATAACCTGTTTTCCCTCCCGGTCCGCAGAAAGCCCTTCGGACTTTTTTGCGGGCCGGGTTCCGTTTTTCCTCCCGCTGTGGTATAATCCGGATAACAGGATTACTGTGACCTGTTCATACCGGTTCTTGATAAAAAGCTTTCAAAGGTTTTCATCGAGAATCAGCATCATACCAGAATCGGATAAAAAGGTTTAAAACCTTTTTGTAGCGCCAAAGGCGCGTCAGATTCTGCATGGGACGGCACAGCGTGCCTTAGGCACGCTGTGAGTGTGCGTAGCACACGGGATTCTTGATTAAACTTTTGAATCAAGAATCAGTATCAGATGGGAGAGCGGGCTTGAAAAAGAACGGAGAATTTCGGTCGGTCGGCGGCGTGCTGCTGATTCTGCTGCTGGGGAAATGTCTTTCCCTTGCGGCAAATCAGGCATATCTTTCCTTTTTTGGCGCGGAAAACGAGCGCCTGAACATCTTTTCATGGGCGCTGCAAATTCCCGGTTATCTTTTTCAGAGCGCCGGTACGGCGCTGGTCAGCGTGGTCATCCCTGTCTACGCCTCTCTGCGCGCTACGAGGCGGGAGCGGGAAGCCGGCCGTTTCGCCTCCAATCTGCTCAGCGTCTGCACGCTGTTTGCGGCGCTCGTGTGCGCCGCCGGGCTTTGCCTCTCCGCCGTCCTGCCGGAGCTGACGGAGTTCGGTGAGAAGGCATACGCCTCCTTCTGCCTGCGGCTGGTCATGCCGGTGGTCATCTGCTATTGCCTGACCTGCATTTTACAGGGGCTTTTGCAGACGGCGGGACGCCATGCCGCGGCCGCCGCGGTCAATCTTCCAGGCGGCGTTCTGATTCTGCTCTATCTTGCCTTCTTCGCGCGGCGCTACGGCGTAACGGGTCTGCTGGTGACGGTGGTTTTCGGCCTGTTTTTGCAGGTCGTAATGCTTGCCGTTCCGGCGCGGCGGGCGGGATTCCGTTACCGGCCGACGCTGGATCTGAGAGACGGAACGCTGCGCGCCGCAGGGCGGAACTGCCTGCCGGTGCTCTTCGGCGCGTCTGCCTATCAGTTGAGCCTGCTTTGCAATCACACAATTTTGTCCAACGTTGCGCCGGCATGGCTCAGCATGTTTCACCTGATACAGACGATTCTGATCAGCCTCGTGACCGTCGTGACTACGGCCGTCAATTCCGTCGCCTATCCCACCCTGACCGCGCTGGCCGCAAGGGGTGAGACGGAGGAATACCGTCGTTTTCTCCGCGGGAAAATGAATCTTCTGATCTTCCTGCTCGTCCCCCTGACGCTCGGATTGGCTGTCCTCGGCCTGCCGGCGCTGCGTTTGCTGTCTCTGCACGGGAAAATGACGCAGAGGGACATCCTGACCGAATACGGATTCCTGCTCTCCGGCGCCGGCTGTATCGTCTTTCTCGGCCTGAAGGAGCTGGCGGACCGGGCGCTGTACGCCCTGCACACCACCAAGCTCTCCGCGGCCGCCAATGCGCTGATTCTGCTTGCCGACCTGCCGCTCTGCTGGTTTCTGAGCCGTTTTACCGCGCTCGGCGCCTTCGGTATTCCGCTGGGATACAGTCTGTCCGTGGCGGCGGGAACGCTTTTCCTGTTGTGGAGACTGCGCAAAAAGCTGGGCGGCTACGGCGGCGGCATTGCGGAAACGCTGGGGAAAACGCTTCTGTCCGGCGCGGTGATGGCGGGCGCGGCCGGCGGCAGCTTTGCGCTGCTTTCCGGCCCGCTCTCCGATACGTTTTTCGGTCGGCTCTGTGCAGTCGCGCTGTCGGCGCTGCTGGGCGCGGCGGTGTTTCTTCTTGTCTCCCGCGCGCTGAAAGCCCCGCCGGTCATGGAGCAGCTTCGGAGGAAAAAAGCATGAGGGTGTTGTTTCTGCTCAATTACGCCGGCTGCGGCGGCGCGGAGAACTATGTGCAGGGGCTGATTGAGTGCCTGCACCCGCACACGGCGCAGTGCATCCTGTGCTGCAATGCCGAAGGTCCGCTCTCCGAGCGCATGCGGCGCATGGGCGTGGAGGTGCTGCACCTGCCCATGCGCCACCCCTTCGACCGGCGCGCAGCAAAAGCGCTGGCCGCCTATTGTATTGGCAACCGTATCGATATCGTCCACGCACAGTTTCCGCGGGAAAACATGATCGCGCTGCGCGCGCGCCGTTTCGGCAGCCCCGCGCAGGTGGTCTATACGGCGCATCTTTCCCGCCGCCAGCCTCTGCGCTGGCGGATTCTGAACCGGAGATATCTGCGCGGCAACGCCGCGGTGATTGCCCTGCAGGAGGAGCAGAAGCCGCTCCTGCTGCGTAACGGCGTCCCGGAGGAGCTTCTGCGTGTGATTCCCAACGGCGTTGCGCCGCCGGAGACGCCCGTCCTCCGCCCTCCGGCACAGGGGACGCTTACCCTGCTGACCATGGCGCGGTTCTCGCCGGAAAAGGGGCTGCTCTTCCTGTGCGATGCCGTGGCCGCTTTGCGAGAAAAAACGGCGGTTCCCTTCCGCCTTGTGCTGCTGGGCGACGGCCCGCAGAGAAAGA
>CAJMQR010000030.1 GCA_905215665.1 uncultured bacterium
AGAAGCTCTGCGACCGCGTCGTCTGGCTGGACCATGGGAAGGTCGTGGAAATCGGCGGCAAGGAAGTCTGTGACGAATACTATCAATTCACCATCCGAGACAATTGAGGAATGCTATGAAAAAACTGCTTGCTGTTTTGAAACGCGACGGCGTCAACGGCCTTTGCAAAAAGGTCTGGCGGCGCCTGCGTAAGTATACCTTTTCCCGCCGTAAGGTTCTGCGCACAATTCTGGAGGGCAATTACCGCAAAATCATTGTCTTTGAAAACGGCTTTGGCTGGGATCGTATCATGCGGCAGCGTCCGCAGCAGATTGCCCTGAATTTCCCCGCAGACGTGCTGTTTCTTTACGGTTCGTCCTATCCGGAGTATGACAATGCCGTCTTTGCCCGGCGTCTTGCAGGCAACGCCGTCCTGCTCGACCTCAACGTCTATCGCAAGCCTCTCATGGAACTTCTGTCAGAGAAGAATGAAAAGTATCTGATGATCTATTCCTCGGATTTTACACAGGAAGCGCTTCTGGATGTGTACCTTCGCAGCGGTTTCTCTATTTTGTATGAATTCGTAGATTCCCTCGATCCTGACCTCTCCAGTAAGGAACACTGCAGCCTGCTGCAGCGCTGCCAGGATCGTGTTTTTTCTCTTGAAAACACCTATGTTGTCTGCACGGCTACACGCCTTTTGGAGCTTGCACGGGCTTCGCATCCAAAGCTCCGCGCAAGGCTCGTGACAAACGGTGCGGACTATGCCCATTTTCACTTCGCTTCCTCTGAGAGGAAAAGGATCGACGTTCTGGAAGAACAGAAGGCCGCAGGCCGCTGCATCGTCGGCTACTACGGTGCGCTGGCAAAGTGGATGGACTATGCCCTGCTGCGCGAGCTGGCGGCCGACCGGCACTACGCAATCGTTCTGATCGGCGTAGACTTTGACGGTACCATTGGGGCTTCCGGCATCACTGAGCTGGAAAACGTACTCTACCTCGGCCCGAAGGGCTACGATGAGCTGTTGGACTTCGCTGCCTATTTTGACATCTGCACGATCCCCTTCCTCATCAACGACATCACACGCTCCACCAGTCCGGTGAAGCTCTTTGAATATATGTCCATGAACAAGCCCATCGTCTCCACCGCGCTGCCGGAATGTGAAAAATACCGCTCTGTCCTGATCGGCCATAATCATGCTGAATTCTGTCAGAAAATTCACAGGGCAGAGACGCTCGCCGGAGACGCAGACTATCTGCGCCTGCTCGACGGCGAAGCACAAGAAAACAGCTGGGCCAACAAGTGCCGGGAGATTGTCTCCCTGTTGGACAGCGAAAGTTAAGGAGAACCGTATGTCAAAGGAATTTCTATATTTCGACCGATTGCCGGGCAGAGGCCCGGAGCAATACCCCGCGTTTCAGGGAGGCGCACCGTTTTTAGGGGCATTTCTATTTCTGCGGGATGTTGAGAGTTATTGTTTTGATCATTTGAGAAGCTTACTCGCACAAACCTATACAAATTTTGCGTTTGCCCTTCTTGTCCCTTCCTCACAGGTTACCGCCGCGGAAGAGAAACTACACGCCGGCGCCCTGGATGACCCGCGTATCCGCGTTTACGGCTTTGAAAGCGGTGAGACTGCACAGCTCGCCGGCGTTTTCCCCGAAAAAACAGAATACCTTTTTCAGCTCTCCAGCGGAATGAGGTTGGACAAGACGCTCTTTGAGCTTTTGTTCAGCGCGTTAACTGCCGCGGAGGAGGATTTCGACGTTGTCTACACGAATCAGTTGGACTACCGGAAAGAATCTTTTTTCAGGGACACTATCGCCTCTGTGAAAAAGCGTGAGATTTGGCTGCCCTCGGCGGGCTTTCTCTTCCGCCGCTCACTGCTGGACAGCGGAAAGCTGAATGAACTTCAGCAGTTCGTTCTCACGAATCATTCCGTCAATGTCCTGCACCTGGATTTTTACGGTGTTTGGGATACGGACGTCCGTTATCATACATTCTACCTCACCGATGGGATCTTCCGCAATTTCCCGCGCTCCTCTCACTACTATTTCGACACCGATCCGACAGAACTGGAATTTAAGCTTACACCCATCGTCCCAAAGAACGGAAAGTCAATTCTGTGCATTGTCCCATGGGCAAAGATCGGCGGTGCGGACAAGTTTAATCTCAACATATTTTCTTACCTGAAATCGCAAGGTTATCATATCTTCGCCGTCAGCACTGAGGTATGCGGCTATGAGGCACGTCAGGATATGGAAGACAGTGTCGAAGCCTATTATGATCTGACCACCTTCCTTGAGCGAAAATACTGGCCGGATTTCCTCTGCAGCCTGATCCGTACACAAAACATTCAGGTTATCTTCCAGTCGAGCAGTCTCTATGGCTATCATTTGATCCCGTGGCTGAAATATCAATTTCCCAATCTTCCGATTTTTGACTATTTACATAGCGCAGATTTTTCATGGCGAAACGGCGGCTATCCGCGTGATTCCAACGCGGTTGCACACCTTTTGGAAAAGACCTATACCTGCAACGCATATCTGGCAAAGCTGATGATTGAAAGGATGCACCGTTCTGTCCGGAACGTCAAAACGCTCTACATCGGCGTGGACACCAATCTTTTCGATCCGTCACAGGTTGAAGTCACGGACAGGGAGACACTTGCTTTCTGTAAAGGAAAGCATGTGATTCTTTTCGCCTGCCGCTTCTCCAGCGAGAAGCGGCCGCTCTTTCCGATCCGCCTGATGCTGGAGCTTTCCAAGCGGCGCGACGATATTGTCTGCCTCATGGTCGGCGGAGGTCCGCTGGAAGCTGATATCCATGCGCAGATCGCACAAGAGCAGCTCGAGAGTAAAATTCGCGTCATACCGATGTCCACCGATATTCTGCAATATTATAAGATGGCTTCTGTCACGCTCATCTGCTCTCTGTTCGAGGGTCTGACGCTGACGACCTATGAGTCTTTGGCAATGGGCGTTCCGGTCATCACCGCAGATGTCGGCGGCCAGAGGGAAATTGTCAACGAGACGAACGGCGCAGTCGTTAAGGTGTATCAGGATATCCGAAAGGATCTGCAAAACTACGATTATAGCACGGAGGAACTTCAGGAATATAGCGACGCCGTCGAACGGATCCTCGCCACTACCTATGCTCCAAACGCGCTGAGAGAGAATATTACAAAAAACTACTCCTATCACAAACTGTTTTCCACCTTCCGCGGAACCATAGATTCACTGATCGAAAGCGGTTCGCATGTGGATCCTGCGCTGACCTCAAACCGGGAGCTGGCCGTCCGCTATCTTGTTCTCTTTAATGAAGCGTCGCGCGTCAGCTTCGACAATACACTGCCCGACACCACGCCGCTGGAGCAGATGGGGCAGCGGATGTACCGCCACTGGTGGTACCGCGCCGCTCTGAAAACCGTACAAGCCCTGAAGCTCAACGTTCTGCTCCGAAAACTCTACTATGCGCTCAGAGGAGGCAAGGGGAGCTGACTCCCCGGAAGAAAAGCTATGAGTCGTCTAAAAAAATTTCTGTCTCTCCCCCTTCATGAAAAGAAAAAGAAAGTCAAACGCTATCTTTCATGGCAGATAGAACGCCGCTGCAAGCCGAAGCGCTATATTCCTGACGGCTATGCGAAAAAAAAGGAGCAGCCCTGCCTGATGCGGCCGAAGGTTTCCGTCCTGATGCCTGTCTACAACCATGCGGATGTGGTGTTTGATTCGCTGGATTCCATTCTGGCACAGTCTTACCCGAATCTTGAGATCATCCTGCTGGATGATGGTTCAACAGACGACCTGCTGAAGCGTCTGGAGCCGTACCGCAGGTATAAAAATCTGAAAGTCTACACCCAGAAGAATCAAAAGCTTCCCCGGGCGCTGACGCATCTGCACCGGCTCGCAGGCGGAGACTTCATCACATGGACCTCCGCAGACAATGTGATGCATCCGCAGATGATAGAAAAGCTGGTCGAAAAACTGCTTTCCTGCCCGGAGGCAGCGTTGGTCTATGCCGATGTTTCTCTGATCGGCGCGGACGGCAAGCCTTATTTTGGTCCATGCCGTGATACGGAACGCGACAGCAAAACCCCGCAGATCATCCGCCTGCTGCGCGACGAGCGTCCGCTGAGCCTCGGAACGGACAACTATATCAACGCCAGTTTTCTCTACCGGAGGGAGTGCAGCGAGCTTCTCTTTGGTGTCTATGCCGATGATCTGATCGGTGCGGAGGACTACGATTTCTGGCTCCGGCTGGAAAAAAGCGGAAAGCTCGTGCATCTGCGCAACGACAAGCCCTATTATTACTACCGCGTGCATGACAATTCCATGAGCCATGTGCTGGAAACAGAAAAGCAAAAGCAGCATCAGGACCGTCTGGAAAAACTCCGCCGCTATGAACAGGCGCGCATTGGCTGGGCGGAAAAGCGCCCAAATATTCTTCTGGACGCCGGTCTTCCTGCGCCGGAGGCGGCACGTCTGCGGGAAGTACTATCCGGCGCCGCCGTGGACGTCGGCGTGCCGGACGCAGAAAAAAACCTGCACTTTGCTGCGGAAAACGTCGGGCAGGGCGTAGGCATCCGCATAGAGCTGGAGCACTACATTCTGCACCATGCCGCGGCCGGCAAGGACATTGCGCGCGTTTTCCGCGGCCTTGCAGTACCCCGCGAGGCTTTCCGCGCAAGGAATCTCTATTCCCGTCCCTATCCCTCGGAGCTGCTCGGCGACCGACGTCCCATTTTCGGCTGTCACGTCTCATCCGCCCACATCGACCCTCAGGACGTCCGGCGGATTGTCGCCGCAAACAGCCGCATTCTCTTTGTTTTTGTCGATACCGGCCGCAGCGAAGCGCTCGCAGCGCTTGCCGCCGAACTGCCAAATCTGCTATACAGCGCCGAAGCGGAATACGGTACCGTGTTTTGGCTCTATTCCGCTTTCGCGCGGGTAATCGCCTTTCCGACACGCGATGATCAGACCATGTATCAGAATCTTCTGCTTGCTTACGCCACCGGCCGCCGTCTGAGCTATACGGAGGGGTTCTATGCGCTCTACCCCTTTACAGAGCACTTTAATGAGGAACTTTCCTTTTCCAGAGCGGATGCTGTCAGTGAGCAAGATTACGCCGTTATGGACGCCTATGTAAAGGAATTCAGTCCTGTCGGGCGTCTGAACCGTCTGCTTTCCTACTATAACGCCGCGACGCAGGAGATGTATGTCGAGCGGCCGCAGTTCTATCTGGAAACACGAGCGGAAGAGAATTCGCCGGTTCTTGTCTGGGACGGCAATCAAGAATAAGGTGATCGTATGAAAGAGAAGATTTCCAAACTTGTCAATGTCTATAAAAAATACGGTTTTTGCGGATTCTGCCGGAAGCTGTACGCCTATGTGAAGGCGAATTACCTGGATAAGATCAGCTTTGTGACGCTTTTCCGGCGCCGCCGCTACCGCAGGCAGCTTCATGAGCTGCTGGCCGGGGATTTTGACCGCATTGTCCTCTGGCGCAGCAGCTTCGGCTACAACGTGCCGCTCTTCCAGCGACCGCAGCATATCGCTCGGAATCTCGCGCGGGAGCGCTGCCTCGTGTTCTACGAGGTCACGACGATGACCGACAAGGTGAAAACCTTCCGCAGGCACGAGGACAACCTCTACCTTTTCAATTTCAACAATGTGCTGCTCAACCGCACCCTGATGTCCGAGCTGCGGCAGGTGCGCAAGCCCAAATACATTCAGGTCTATTCCACGGACTGGAAGCTTTCGAAGGAAAACATCGAAAGCTACCGCGCCGAGGGTTTCGGCTTTATCTATGAGTATATAGACGACATCAGCCCGGAGCTGGCCGGCACCAAGGAGCTGCCGCAGTATATCACCGACAAGTATAACTACGCGATGACGCACGAGGATGTCTATGTCGTCGTCACCGCCGACCTGCTGCTGAAGGATGTCCTGAAGCACCGCAGCGGCGCGCGCGTCGCCTTCTCCTCCAACGGCGTGGACAACGCCTTCTTTCAGCATTTCGACGAGAATTACAGCTTTGAGCCGGAATTTCAGAAGATTCTCGACCTCGGCAAGCCCATCGTCTGCTACTACGGCGCATTGGCCAAATGGTTCGACTACGAGCTGCTGAAAAAGATCGCCGCGACGGGGAAATACAGCGTGGTGCTCTTCGGCATCCGCTACGACGAATCCTACGACCAGAACATCCACGGCGAGGAAAACATCTACTTCCTCGGACCGCGGGATTACCGGGTCTTGAAGAACTACGCCCGCTGCGCCGACATTTTGATGATTCCCTTCCAGATCAACGACATCACACGTGCGACCAGCCCGGTCAAGATCTTCGAATACATGGCGCTGCAAAAGCCCATCGTTACGACGGACATGAACGAATGCCGCAAGTACGGCTCCGTCCTGATCGGCCATGACCATGAGGAATTCCTCGCCCAACTGGAAAAGGCGCTGACACTTCGCCATGACACTGCCTATCTGGAGCTTCTGACAAAGGAAGCGCAGGAAAACGACTGGAGCCGCAAGGCCGCCGCGATCATTGATATGCTCAAAAAAGACGAATAAAGAATACCGTGCCTGCGATTTCACGCAGGCACGGTGTTTTTTCTGTTTGTATCGATCTCCGATGAAAAAGTGGTCTTCCGCCGGAGATTCGCATTACTGCGGCATCGGCTTGCCGAGGCGCTTATACATGGTCTTTTTCACCGCGCGGATGATGTTCTCATAGCCCGTGCAGCGGCACAGATGGCCGGAGAGCAGCTTGCGCAGCTCGGCGTCCGTGTACTCCTTGCCGGACTCCAGAATCTCGACCGCCGTCATGATAAAGCCGGGCGTGCAGAAGCCGCACTGAATGGCCGCCTCGTCGACGAACGCCTGCTGGATATCGGACAGCTCGCCGTTCGGGCCCATGAGGCTCTCCAGCGTGCGGACACTCTTTCCGTTGACCCACACCGCCAGATAGATGCAGGAATTGTAGCACTCGCCATTGATGATGACATTGCAGGCGCCGCACTCACCCACCTCGCAGCCCTTCTTGACGGAGGTCAGGCGGTAATCGTTGCGCAGCAGATCGGTCAGGGACGCACGGACGTCCACGACCTTCTCGACGTCCTTGCCGTTGAGGTTGAAGCGGATCAGCTTATACTGGTTTTCCATTACAGCACACCTCCTGCGAGCTTGACGGATTCGATCAGGCAGCGTCTTGCGGACTCCACGGCGACGTGCTGCCGGAACGCCCTGGATGCGCGCCAGGAATCACGCGGGTTGATATCCTCCAGAACCGTCTGTGCGAATTTCTCCACGTTCTCCATGGTCACAGGCTTGCCGGCAATGGCAGCCTCCGCCGTGGGAGCGCGCATGGGAATGGGGCCTGCGACGCCGTAGGCGATACGGACGCGCTCAAAGGTCTTTTTGTCCGGCGACAGGCGGACATTGACGGAGCAGCCGTTCGTGGCGATGTCCAGCGCGTTGCGCATGGCGTATTTGATATAGTGGCCGTAGGTGTCGCGGTAGCTCTCCTTCGGGATGAGGATGGCCGTCTGGATCTCGCCCGGACGGATGTCCACGACTTTGGCCTTCTTATAAAAGTCCCGAATCGCGCAGCGGCGGACACCCTCCGGGCCGGTCAGCTCCACGACGGCCTCCCATGCGTGCAGCGTGGAGGCGGAGTCCGCGGAGGTTACACCGTTGCAGGTATTGCCGCCGATGGTGCCGATGTTGCGGATCTGCGGCCCGCCGACCTGATCGACCGCCTCACCCAGAACATTGATGTACTTCTGAATGATGGGGTCTTTCGTAATGTGCGAAAAGCTGGTCAGGCTGCCGATGCGGATATTCTCCTCCGCGTCGATGCTCACGCCGCGCAGCTCGTCAAGCATAAAGATGGAGATGAGCTCCACCCCGGCGCGCTTGCCCTCGCGCATCTGCACGAGAACGTCGGAGCCGCCGGCGATGATCTGCGCTTCGGGATGCTCCAGCCGCAGGCGGATCGCGTCCGCGACGCTCTCCGATTCGTAATACGCTTTCATATCATACATGGCTCAGTTCTCCTTTCTCCACGGGTCGTTGATGAGCCCTTCCTCGCTGAAGCGCTCGAACAGGCGCAGCGGCGTCATGGGGGCGGTATCCATCGCGACGCCGGTCGCGTTCAGGATTGCGTTGCGGATAGCGGGCGCCACCGGGCAGGCGGGCGGCTCGCCGAGAGCCTTGGTCCCGAAGGGGCTGGTCGGCTCGAAATTCTCCACGAACTCCGCCTCCAGATGAGGATGATCCATCGTTGTGGAGAGCTTGTAGTCCAGCAGGTTGTTGTTCAGCGGCTTGCCGGTCTTGGGGTCGAAGAGAAGCTGCTCGGAAAGGCCGTAGCCGATGCCCATGGACATGCCGCCGTGGACCTGTGCCGCAGCAAGCTGCGGATTGACGAGTCTGCCGCAGTCGTGGACGTTAATGATCTTGTCCAGCGTGACGTGGCACATCGGGATATCCACCGTGACCTCGGCGCAGCAGCAGCCAAAGGAATAGGCGTTGTTCCTGATCTGATAGGTGGATTCTGCGGTGATATGTTCACTGTGCGACAGGCTGTAAAACGCCTCGGTCGCCAGCTCGCGCAGGCTGATAAGCACCCGGCCGTCCGGCTTGCGGATGATGTTGCTGTCCACAATGTCCATGTTGGAGATGGGGCAGCGTGTCAGTTCCTTGGCGTATTCCAGAATCTTGTCACGCAGGATGTTGCCGGTCTGCGTGATGGAAAACCCGACGACATAGGTCTGGCGGGAGGCATAGGCGCCCAGGCCGAAGGGCGTCACGTCCGTATCCTGATTGGAGATGACGTGGACCTCGCGGTAATCCTTCAGGCCGATGACGTCCGCCGCCATCTGCGCATAGGCGGTATCCGCGCCCTGGCCGATCTCCGTCTCACCCACCTGAACCTGGATGGAACCGTCCTGATTGAGTACCATGCGGCAGGAGGAATGCTCCAGAGAAATGGGCCACACGGCGGTATTGTACCAGAAGGGCGCAATGCCGATACCCTTGCGGATGGGGCCGGTCTGGTTTTCGTACTCCTTATGCTTGCGGTCGTAGTCCATATAGGCCACGGCCTTGTCGAAGCACTGGTTGAAGCTGTCAAAATAGTTCTCGTTTTTGGAGAAGCCGTCCACATAGCCCACAGGCATGATATGCTCACGGCGCCATTGCAGAGAATCCACGCCCAGCACCTTGCAGATATCCTCAATGTGGCACTCGTGCGCCCAGGACGCCTGCGGCATGCCGTAGCCGCGCATCGCGCCGCCGACGGATTTGTTGGTAAACACCGTGTAGGCGTCACCCTCAAAATTGTCGCAGGGATAGAGCTGCGGGAAGGAGCCAAGACATTTGGCGACAATGCTGTGACCGTGGGAGGCGTAGGCGCCCTGATCGGAGAAGCACTCGACCTTGCGCGCGGCGAAGCTGCCGTCCGGCCGCAGCCACGAAACAAGATGGAAGCGGATCGCATGGCGGACGCGGTTGGATACGAAAGTGTCCTCACGCGGAATGTCGATCTTCACCAGGCGGCCGCCCAGCTCCCGCGACAGCCACGCTGCCAGCGGCTCATACAGGGTATCCTGCTTGTTGCCGAAGCCGCCGCCGATATAGGGCTTGATCACGCGGACGCTGCCCCAGGGGATTCCCAGCGCCTGCCCGACGGTGCGGCGGACAATGTGCGGGATCTGCGTAGAAGAGACAATGACAATCTTCCCCGCCTCTTCATAGGCATAAGTCACATGATTCTCAATGTGGCAGTGCTGGACGGTGGAGGTGTTGTACCATTTATCCACACAGATCAGGCCCGGCTCTTTGATGGCCTCTTCATAGTTGCCGATGCGGATATCGCTGTGCCGGAGAATATTGTGGGGGTATTCCTTATGTAGCTGCGGCTGGCCGTCCTGCATGGCCTCCTGCACATCCAGAACGAACGGCAACTCCTCATATTCCACATGGACGAGGCGGGCGGCCTGCGCCGCGGCGACCTCGTTCTCCGCCACAACTGCGGCGACGTCGTCGCCGTAATAGCGGACATGGCGGTTCAGCAGGCGGCGGTCGGCCACGTCCTGATGCGCCGGTTCCACCGACCAGGGGTGGCCCGCCGTCGGGAACTTGATATCCGGTACGTCAAAGCAGGTAAAGATCCGGACAACGCCCGGGACTTTTTCCGCCTCGGAAATATCAACGGACTTCACATAGCCGTGGGCGATGGTGGAACGGACGATTCTTGTGACCAGTGCATTCCTGTCGCACAGATCGTCCGTGTATTTCGCGCGGCCGGTCGCTTTGTCGAAAGCGTCTACGCGCGGGACGCTTTTGCCAACTTCCATACTGCATAACCTCCATTATGTTCGAACGTTTTTCACAAAAAATGAAGAAATTCTCCTTTTACTTTTTGAGTATATCACAAGGCGCGGCGTTTTTGAAGTCTCGGCGTTATCCTATTTTTGAGATAACGTTTTATTCGACGATTGCGAACGCTGCCAAAAAAAGGTGGAAAAAAGAGGTGAAGCAGGGTATACTACAAAGAAAAGGCAGGGAGGAACACACAATGCCACAGATGCAAACGCCAAAGCTCGGCTGTCTGATCATGGCCGCAGGGAACGCCAGCCGTTTCCGCGCAAACAAGCTCGCCGCAGAGTTTGACGGAAAGCCGCTGATCCGGCACGCGCTGGATGCGGTGCCGAAAGCGCTTTTCGACAAAGTCGTGGTCGTCACGCAGTATCCTCAGATTGCGGCGTTGGCACGGGAATTCGGTTTTCTGCCGCTGGAAAATCCCCATCCCGACTATGGCATCAGCTATACGATCCGTCTGGGGACGCGGGAGCTGCTGGACTGCGACGCCATTTTATACATGGTCTCCGATCAGCCGCTGCTGGACGCCTCCTCGGTGGAGCGTATCGTGGAGCAATGGCGGCAGCATCCACGCTGCATCGTCGGCGCGGCGCACGGTGGCAAACGCGGCAATCCCAACATCTTTCCGCGGGAATTCTACGGCGAGCTGCTGGC
>CAJMQR010000031.1 GCA_905215665.1 uncultured bacterium
ATGTCAAGCTGCTCGACGGCGTGGCGGAGCAGCGCACCGCCTATGAGATTTCCGCCATCACCGCGGAGGTCTGCACCGCGCCCGCCGAATAGACCCCGTCCAAGATTGCCCTCATCCCGGACAGGCGCATACAGGGACATAAAAATGTGGGGCGCCGCAAAAGGAAACCCTGACGGTTTCCTTTCACACTTTTCTTCCCTCCGAAACCTTCGGCCGGAAGGTTTTTTGACAGACTGATGCGGGGCGCCGCAAAAGCGGCGCCCCGCATTTTCTTTTGGTTTTTTCAGACGGGCTCGTCCATCAGGCGGTCGAATTCCGCGGCGACCCGGTCAAAATCCTCCTCCGGGATATCCAGCAGATCGAAATCGTCGTCCGTCGGGACATAGCCGTAGAGATAGACGTCGTCGGAATCGTCCAGCGCCTCGAGCGCGATATACTGCTTTTCGTCCAGATCGAATACGCCCATGATCCCGCAGTCGAAGCTGCTGCCGTCGTCAAATTCCAGCGTGATGATCTCGTCCTCCGCGTACTGTGCGCGCTTGTCTTCCATAGGTACTCCTCCCTGTTCTTTGATATTCCCAGTATAGCCGCTTTCCCTCCGCCTTGCAAGTTTTTTATTGGAGGAATTGGCGGTAGGCCGTGGGAAGGCCGATTTTTTCCTTCAGCTCCTGCGCGTCCGCCCAGTAAAACCGGCTGTCCATCGCCGCGCAGTCCAGATAGCAGCCGGTCATATCCCACTGCACATGGGTAAAAATATGCGTCCGGCAGACGATTTTTTCGATTCCCGTGGGATGTACGCCCCACTGCTCGGCCTGCCGCAGCGCTCCCGGCGCTTCAAGCGCGCCGGGAACATCCGGAAGCTGCCACAAGCCCGCGAGCAGCCCCTTTGCCGGGCGGCGGCATACCGCGATTCTCCCCTCGCAGCGAAGCACGAATACTGTTCGCTCCTCGCGGCGGCGCGGCTTTTTTTCCGCTTTGATCGGGTAGCGCATCTGTGTTCCGCTTTCCTTCGCGCGGCAGAGCGCCGCCAGCGGACACAGGCCGCATTTCGGCTCGCCGTTCGGCTGGCAGACCGTTGCGCCCAGCTCCATCAGCGCCTGCGTGAAATCGCCGCAGCGCCCCGGGGGATAGACACTCCGAAGTTCCTCCGTAAGCCGCCGGCGGACGCCTTCGTCCGTGACCGGCTCGTCCAGGCACAGCAGGCGGCTGAGTACGCGCAGGACATTCCCGTCCACGGCGGGCGTCGGCCGTTCAAAGCAGATGGAGCAGATCGCGCCGGCCGTATACGGCCCGACGCCGGGCAGCGCCCGGATCGCGTCATAATCATCCGGAAAGGCTCCGTCATACTGTGACGCGACAATCCGCGCGGCCTTTTGCAGGTTCCTCGCGCGGCTGTAATATCCCAGTCCCTCCCAGAGCTTCAGGAGCCGGTCCTCCGGGGCCTCGGCCAGCGCCCCGACCGTCGGCAGGCAGGCAAGAAAGCGCTCATAGTAGCCCCTGACCGCCTCCACGCGGGTCTGCTGCAGCATGATCTCCGAAAGCCACACATGGTAAGGTTCCCGGTCGCGCCGCCAGGGCAGATCGCGGCGGTTGGCGGAAAACCACGGAAGCAGCAGCTCCGGCAGGCGCTCAAGATTCATTCTGCGTTTCCTTCCCTGCGCGCCTTCTCCGGCGGCGCCGCGCAGGCGACTTCTTTTTCTTTTCCGCCATGAGCTCGTCAAAGCGGCGGGCCGCGTCCGACGCGCCCTCATAGACCAGCCTGCTGACCCGAAGAGTTCCGTCGCTGTCCTTGTTCATGCGTACCCGTACCAGATACCGTCCGTGTTCCGGGCAGGCGGCCATGGACATGTACCGCCGCCCCTCCTGAGAGATCCAGCGTCCGGCGCGCATCTTCCGGCCGCACTGGGGGCAGTGCGTTTCCTGCCGGGTCATCGCGTCCATCGCCGCGTTTCTGTCCTCATAGCCGCGGAACACCGTGCGGCTGATGCAGCCCTCCGGCGGGTTGCCGTGGAAGCCGTCCTCGTGGTTCTGTACTGCGCGGGCGTATTCCGTCACGCCTTTTTTCATGTCGAGATGGCTGCAGATCAGCGCCGTATGGTAGGCGTCGCCCAGAGCGTCATGCGCCGGGCGGCTCGGCACAATGCCGAGAAGCTCCATTGCGGTGGAGAGGGCCTTCTGTGAAGATCCCGTTCCGGTCTGGGCGTTAAAGATCATCTGCGCGTTATACCAGCTCGTGATCCAGTCCGGCTCTCCGTCATGCAGCAGAATGTTGTCCTCCAGCACCCGAATGTCATCAAAGCCCCAGGTCAGGAAGATGCACTCGCCGCCGATCCATGCGCGGAAGCGCTCCAGCGCCTCCGGAAAGGGCAGACCCTCCTCGCGCAGGCGCGCGTCGCGAAGGCCCGTCAGCTTGGAGACGCGGCTGTTGAGCTTTTTATAATACTTCGGACAAACCAGCACCTGAAACTCATCCGCGATAGTACCGTCCTCCAGCAGGCGAACCGCTCCGATCTGGATGATTTCCCCGTGGATCTGCACCGGCAGCACCTTCTGCGCCGCATAGGAACCGGGCCACGGCTGGTTCCACTCCATGTCCAAAACAATAAACTGCATGACGTTTCTCCCCTGTCTTTTGTCCGCTTTTATTATCATAACACAGTTTTCCGGCCGCCGCAACAGAAACTGCCCTGCATTTTTCAGAACCCGCGGGGCGCGACGCGCATAGGATGGGGAAAACAGGAGGGAAACACCATGCCTTTTTTATTTCTTAGTCCGTCAACGCAGGAATACAACCCCTATGTCACAAGCGGCAACGAGGAATACTGGATGAACCGCCTCGCTGACCGCATGGTCCCCTATCTGGAGGCCTCCGGCATCAACGTCACCCGCAACGATCCGAACGGCACCGTCGGAGATTCCATCCGCGCTTCCAACGCGGGAAATTACGATTTTCATCTGGCTCTGCACAGCAATGCCGCGCCGGCCTCCGTTTCCGGCCAGGTGCGCGGCATCGACATCTATTATTACACACCCAGCCTCAACGGCCTGCGCATGGCAAACATCATCGTGGACAATCTGAAGGAGATCTATCCCCTGCCCAGCCGGATCCGCGCCATCGGCACCGTAAACATCGCGGAGGTGCGCATGACAAAAGCGCCCGCGGTCCTCGCGGAGCTGGGCTACCATGACAACACGGAAGACGCGCTCTGGGTTGAAAACAATCTGGAGGCCATTGCGCGCAGCCTGTCGCTCTCCGTCACGGAGTACTTCGGCCTGCCGCTGCTCTCGCCGCGGCCGTCGCGGGAGGGTGTGGTCATGCTGCAGAGCGGGACGCTCAATCTGCGCGGCGCCCCCTCGACTTCCGGCCCCATCCTTGCGAGTATCCCCAACGGGGAAACCGTCACCATACTCGGCTCCTACAACGGCTGGTATTCGGTGAATTACGACGGCCTGATCGGCTGGGCCAACGGAGCCTTTATCCAATCAGCCTGACCCCGGCAGGCTCCGGTCGTCGACATAGCCCATTGTCCAGCCCTTGTCCTTGCCGCACACCGGACACTGCGCGGCGGCCTCCTTTGCGCGGTAGGTGTAGCCGCAGTTCATGCAGCGCCACGCAACCGGCTCTCCCCTGCGGTAGAGCGTTCCGCTGAGATATTCCTCGCGCGCCTGCATGAAGGTGCGGTAATGCAGCCCCTCGACGGTGGCAATCAGCCTCCAGAGACGGGCTGCATCCTCGTATCCCTCCTCGGAGGCGATCCGGGCAAACTGAGGATAGACCGTCTCGTTTTCCGCCTGCTCACCCTGTGCGGCAAATTGCAGATTCTCGCCCGTATTGCCATAGGAGAAGGGATAGCCGGCGTCAATGCCGATATTGTCAATCTGCTTTCCCGCGTGCTTTGTCAGAAGCTCCCAGAATTCCTCCGCGTGAACTTTTTCGTTGTCCGCGGTCTGTTCAAAAATTCCGGCGAGGTACTCCTGTCCCTCGCGGCGCGCCTGCTGCGCGTAGAAAGTATAACGGTTTCTGGCCTGCGATTCGCCCGCAAAACTGCGTGCAAGATTCTGCATGGTCTGAGAGTGTAGAAAGTCCATGAATTCCCCTTTCTTTTCCGCCTGTTTCTCCGCCTGCCGCGAAAGTTCTCCGCTTTTTGCAGCAGACGTCTCCGGAACGGAATGCTTTTGCCGTTTCAGTATCCCTCCCCCAGCGGAAAAATATTCGGCATTTGCTTGCATTTGGGCGCGATTTTGTGTATATTGAAGAGAAAAGATATTTCGGAGGGATACTATGATCAAGATCTGCAACGAGGGCATGTATTATCACGGCGGCAAGCTGATTCCCGCGCGGGAAACCGCGGCACAGGGCGGCAGGGAGGGCACCATCACCTACCGCATCCTGAAAGCCCACAACACCTCCGGTTCCATGGACAGGCTGAAGCTGAAATTCGACGCCATGGCCTCCCACGACATCACCTATGTGGGAATCATCCAGACCGCCCGCGCCTCCGGGCTGAAGGAGTTTCCCCTGCCCTATGTGCTGACCAACTGCCACAACTCCCTGTGCGCCGTGGGCGGCACCATCAACGAGGATGACCACGTCTTCGGCCTTTCCGCCGCGAAACGCTACGGCGGTGAGTTCGTTCCCGCGCATCAGGCGGTCATCCACAGCTATATGCGTGAAATGTACGCCGGCGGCGGCCGGATGATCCTCGGCTCGGACTCCCACACCCGCTACGGCGCCTACGGCACGCTTGCCATCGGCGAGGGCGGGCCGGAACTGGTCAAGCAGCTTCTGTGCCGGACCTATGACATTGCCTATCCCCGTGTCGTCGGCGTCCGCCTGACCGGGAAGCCGCGCGCGGGCGTCGGCCCGCAGGACGTGGCGCTGGCGCTGATCGCCGCGACCTTCCCCAGGGGGCTGGTCAAAAACAGCGTGCTGGAATTCTTCGGCGACGGCGTCGCCAGCCTGAGCATCGACTACCGCAACGGGATCGACGTCATGACCACGGAGACAAGCTGCCTTTCCTCCGTCTGGCAGACGGACGAGACGGTGCGCTGCGCGCTCTCCGTCCACGGCCGGCCGGAGGCCTACCTCGCGCTTGCGCCGCAGGAGGGTGCGTACTACGACATGGGCATCGAGATCGACCTGTCCACGGTCGAGCCGATGATCGCTCTGCCCTTCCATCCCTCCAACGCCTATCCCATCCGGGAATTCAACGAAAACCTGGACGACCTGCTGCACGCGGTAGACGAGGAAACCGTCCGCGCGCTGAGCCTGAAGCAGCCGCCCGTCTCTCTGCGCTCCAAGATCCGCAACGGGAAATTTTACGCCGATCAGGGCGTGATCGCCGGCTGCTCCGGCGGCACCTATCAGAATCTGGTCAAAGCGGCCGAAATTCTGAACGGCGCGCCCTTGGGCAGCGGACATTTCTGGCTGTCGTGCTATCCTGCCAGCCAGCCAGTGCTGATGGAGCTGATGCGTAGCGGCGCGCTGGAAAAGCTGATGTCCAGCGGCGCAAGCATCCGCAGCGCCTTCTGCGGCCCCTGCTTCGGCGCGGGAGACGTGCCGGCCAACGGCGCTTTCTCCATCCGCCACTCCACACGCAACTTCCCCAACCGGGAAGGCTCCAAGCCCACCCAGGGGCAGGTTGCCTATGTCGCCCTGATGGACGCGCGCTCCATCGCCGCCTCCGCGCTGCGCGACGGCGCCATCACCCCGGCAACGGAGCTGGAGGCGCTTACGGAGGACCCCGCCTATCTCGACTATCACTTCAATCCCTCCGCCTATTCCCGCGTCTACCACGGCGTCGGCAGACCCGATCCCACACAGGAGCTGGTCTTCGGCCCGAACATTGCGGACTGGCCCGAGCAGATTCCCCTCCCCGAAAATCTGCTGATGACCGTCGCTTCGGCCATCTATGATCCCGTCACCACGACGGACGAGCTGATTCCCTCCGGCGAAACCTCCTCCTACCGCAGCAATCCTCTGCGCCTGAGCGAGTTCGCCCTGAGCCGCAAGGATCCGGCCTACGTCGGCCGCGCCAAGGCGGTGCAGGCACTGGAGCTGCAGCGCAGGCAGTCGCCCGACAGCGTGGACGCCTGCGGCTTCGACCCGCGCACCACAGGCTTCGGCAGCGTGGTCATGTCCATCCGCCCCGGCGACGGCTCCGCCAGAGAACAGGCGGCGTCCTGCCAGCGCGTGCTGGGCGGCGTTGCAAACCTCTGCGAGGACTACGCAACCAAGCGTTACCGCAGCAACGTCATCAACTGGGGAATGCTGCCCTTCACGGTCGAACACATTGAAAGCTATCGCATCCGTCCCGGCGACCGGGTCTACGTCCCCGGCATCCGCGCCGCGCTTCAATCCGGCGCCGAGCGGGTGGAGGCGACGCTCATCCAGGGCGAAACGCGGACGCCTCTGACCCTGCGGCTGGACAACCTCAGCCGCGAGGAGCGGGACGTCATTCTGGCCGGATGCCTGATCAACTATTACGCCAGGAACAGAGAATAACCCCCGAATGATCTTTCTGCAAAGGAGCGTTTTCATTGACCTTTCTCCATACGGCGGCGCACGGCCACACGAACCTCGGCGGTCTGCTGCTTCACGCCCTGACGGAGGGCCTGCGGGACGGGCTGCTGAGCCTGCCCATCCTGTTTGCCGCCTATCTTCTGATGGAGCTGCTGGAGCGCAGCCGGAAATTCAACGAGAGGATCCTCAACGCCTATTCCCACAAGGCTGGGCCGGCGCTGGGCGGACTTCTGGGCATCGTGCCGCAGTGCGGCATCTCCGGGGCGGCGGCAAGCCTGTTTTCCACGGGCTCCGTCTCCGTCGGCACCATGCTTGCCGTCTTCTTTGCCACCTCGGACGAGATGCTGCCCGTCATGCTCTCCTCCCTGACGGAGAGCGGCTCCATCGGTCTGCGCAACATCGTGCTGATCGTACTGTCCAAGGCCGTTCTCGGCATCCTGCTGGGATACCTCGCGGACGCGATCCTCGGCAGGTGGCTGCGCGGTCAGAAGGATATCCACAGCTTCTGCGCGCGCGAGCACTGCGCCTGTGACGACGAGGAAGGCAACGTCTTTCTCTCCGCGCTCAAGCACACGCTGAAGATCGGCCTGATGCTGATCGCCGTCAATCTTGTCCTCAACCTTCTTTTCGAGTTCATCGGCGTCGAAAAGCTCTCCGGAACGATTCTTGCCAAGCCCGTCGCGGGGGAGCTGCTGCTCGCGCTGTTCGGTCTGATTCCCAACTGTTCCGTCTCCGTCGTCATCACGGAGTCCTACCTCTCCGGCGTGCTGGGGCTGGGCGGCCTGTTTGCGGGCCTGCTGTCCAATGCAGGCATCGGCCTTGTGGTGCTGTTCCGGACGAACAAGAACCTGAAGGAGAATCTTGTCATCGTCGCGGTTCTGTATGCGCTGAGCGCGCTGACCGGCATCGGCATCACACTGCTTGCCGGATTGTTCTGACACATGAGACGGCTTTCGCGTCTCTTTGCGCAAAGGGGCAACGCGAACTGCGTGACACTCTTTCCACCAAAAACCGCCGCCTGCCGCAAAAAAACTGCGTCTTCCTTTCCGGAAGACGCAGTTTTTTGTATCCGGGCCGCCGCACCGGCAAGCCTTTTGCGGTGGCCCGGCAGACGTTCAGAGAGCTTCCGGTCACGACTGCGCCGGTTGCAGCAGGCTGCTCATGTCAAACATGGGCAGCATCGCGCCGTCGCCGGTCATGAAGGTCGGCAGCTCGCCGTTCCAGTTCTCGGCATAAGTATAGGCGATCAGTCCGTCGGTCAGGGACTCCGCGATCTTGCGGTTGGCCTGCGCTTCCGCCTCCGCCTTGGTCAGCATCTCGTAGGCATCGGCGTCCGCCTCCACTTTCTTGATCTCCGCGGCGGCGTTGGCCTCGATGACCTTCTGCTCCGCCTCGGTCTGGGCGCGGAGCTTGTTCTGCTCGGCCACCTGCTTGGCTTCCACGGCGTCCGTAAAGGCGTCGGTAAAGTCCATGTTTTCAATGGAGGTTCCCACCAGCTCGATGTTGTAGGCGCGCAGCTTCGCCTCGAGCGCCTCCTCGATCTGCGCGGCCATCTTGCTGCGGCTGGAAACCAGCGCCTCCGCGCTGTACTGCGCGGTGACGATCTTGACGGATTCCGTGATGCAGGGCGCAATGACCGTATTGAAATAGCCGGTGCCGATGGTCTTATAGATCGTCATGGCGTCCTGCTTGCTGATCTGGTAATTGACCGTATAGGTCATGCTGACCTCCTGGATGTCGGAGGAAAAGCAGGACAGCTCCTGCGTGCTCTTCTGCACGCGGTTGTCCATCTTGATGATCTCCTGCCAGGGGAGCTTGAAATGGATTCCCGCCTCCAGCGTGTAGTTTTCCACGCTGCCGAAGGTGGTGACCACGCCGGTATGTCCCGTCGGCACGGAGACATAGCACGACAGAGCGATCAGCAGAACGCCGACCAGCGCGAAAAGCTGCTTTTTGTTAATCTTCCATGTGACCGTCGTGCTGCGGACAAAGCCCATTGCAATGAAGAGCGCGGCGGTGATCACGAGTCCCAGCGTAAACAAAACCATAGTTTTCTCTCCTTTTCTGCGTTCAGTCGATCACGCGGATCGAGACAATGACCGGCTGGCAGCCGTCCTGCACGGTGCCGTTTTTGTCCGTCACCGGCGTTTCCTCACAAATCCTGTCCACAATTTCCATGCCGGAGGTGACATATCCGAAGCAGGCATACTGTCCGTCAAGGAAGGTCGAATCCTGATGGACGATGAAAAACTGGGAGCTGGCGCTGTCATAGGACATGGCGTTCCGCGCCATGGAGATGGCTCCGCGGGTGTGCGAGAGCGCATTCTGCACGCCGTTGGCGGAGAATTCTCCCTTGATTTTTTCCTCCGAGCCGCCCATGCCGGTGCCCTCCGGATCGCCGCCCTGCATCATAAAGCCGTTGATGATGCGGTGGAAGGTCAGTCCGTCGTAGAACCCCTCCTTCGCCAGCTTCAGGAAGTTTGCCACTGTAACAGGCGCGATGTCGGCGTCCAGCTCCACGGCGATGGTGCCGTAATTCTCGATCTCAATCTCCACGTGATGCTTGCCGGAGATGGTCTTATCACCGCCGCAGGCGGTCAGGAGCCCCACGAGCAGCAGGAGCGCCGCCGCCGTTGCCAGAATTCTTTTCATGCTTTCTACCTCCAAACTGTCCTTCCGCGGCCGGGGCGCAGGCCCTACGGCTCCGCTTGCCCGGCCGCCCTTTGACTGGTTTTATCATATCGCATTGATGGGAAAAATGCAAGTATGGCGTTGACCGCCGCAAAAAATGTGCTACAATGGTAGCAGAGTTTGCCCGATACGGGCAGAAAGAAGGAAATTATGCTGAAATTTCGTCCGATCACATTGCAGGACAGGGATGCCCTTGCATCCTTTTTATACCATGCCGACGGCTACGGCGCGGAGGCTTCCTTTGTGACGCTGTTTCTCTGGGGAGACCAGAAGCTCGCCTTTTTTGAAGGCGAGCCGGTGATTCTCAGCAGATTCAGCAGCGAATCCTACGCCTTTCCCGCGCGCAACCGCGACCTGAAAGCCGTAGTGGAAGCCTTTCTTGCCGACGCGCGGGAGCGCGGCTTCCCCTGCCGGATTTTCGGTCTGCTGGAGCGCGATATCGCGCGGATGGAGTCGCTTTTTCCCGGCCGGTTCCGTTACCGCCCGGTGCGCAACAGCTTCGACTATATCTATGAGATCGATCATCTGGCGGATCTGCATGGCAAAAAGCTTCAGGCCAAACGCAATCACTGCAACCGTTTCGAGGAGGAGCATCCGGACTACCGCGTCCTGCCGCTGGATGCCTCCGTGCTGCCCCGCTGCCGGGAATTTACGGAAAAATGGTACGACGTCCACATCGAAAACGGCTCGGAATCGGATTTCAGCGGTGAGCGCATCGCCATCGCCAAAGCCTTCGACAATTTTGACGCGCTGGGCATGGAGGGAATCGCGCTGGAGACGGACGGCAAGCTTGTGGCCTTCTCCATGGGAAACCGCATCCGCGAAGATACCTATGACGTGAATTTTGAAAAGGCAATGGCGCAGGTCAACGGCGCTTATCCCATGATCAACCGGGAATTCGCCCGGCTAATCCGGCAGCGCTACCCCGAGATCCGCTATCTCAACCGGGAGGACGACATGGGCATCGCCGGCCTGCGCCGCGCAAAGGAGAGCTATACCCCGGACATTCTGCTGGAAAAATACCTCGCCGAGGAGGCGGAGGCATGATCCGCTGCGCCGGCCGGGAGGATCTGCCGCAGCTCACCGCGCTGTGGAGCGTCTGCTTTGGCGACAGCGAGGAGGAAATCGGCGCGTTCTGGAAACTGCTGTCGGGCAAGGCGCGCGTTTTCTGCGCCCGGGAAGGAAAAAGCGTCGTTTCCATGGCCTGCGCTCTGCCCGTGCAGCTCGTCGATGCGCAGGGCGAGAGCCATCCGGCCGCCTATCTCTACGCCGTGGGCACGGCACCGGCATACCGGCGCCGCGGGCTGAGCGCTCAGGTGCTTTCCTTTGCGGAGGACGACCTGCGCAAAAGCGGCGCGGAATACGCACTTCTGGTGCCTTCCTCGCCGTCTCTGTTTGAATTCTATCAAAAATTCGGCTACCGGACCGCCTTCTACCGCGCCCGGGAAGAAATCTCCGTCCCCGCCTCTGCCGGCACGGTCAGCCGGATCGGCGCGGAGGA
>CAJMQR010000032.1 GCA_905215665.1 uncultured bacterium
AGCGCCGTGATGACGGGCTGGAGCTTGTCGTTGCCGATGACCTTGTCCTCGCGGGCCTTTTCCACGTTGAGCATCTTGCCCCACAGCGGCAGGATTGCCTGAAAGCGCGAATCGCGCCCCTGCGTGGCGGAGCCGCCGGCAGAATCGCCCTCGACGATATAAAGCTCGGTCAGGCTGGGGTCCGTCTCATTGCAGTCGCGCAGCTTGTCCGGCATGGCCGCACCGCCGAGCGCCGTCTTGCGGCGGATGCTCTCGCGCGCCTTGCGCGCCGCCTCCCGCGCGCGGTTGGCGGTCATGGCCTTTTCCAGAACCGTCCGCGCGATGGCGGGATGCTCCTCAAAGTAGGTCGCAAGCTGCTCGTTGACGATGGAATCGACCAGCGTGCGGATATAGGCGTTGCCCAGCTTGGCCTTGGTCTGGCCCTCGAACTGCGCGTCCGTCAGCTTGACGGAGATCACCGCCGTCAGGCCCTCGCGGCAGTCCTCGCCGGAGACCTTGTCCGCGTCGGTCTTGATGATGCCCATTTTCATGCCGTAGGCGTTCATCACGCGCGTCAGCGCTGTTTTGAAGCCCGTCTCGTGCATGCCGCCCTCCGGCGTGTGGATGTTGTTCGCAAAGGAAACGATCGTCTCGTTATAGGCGTCGTTGTACTGCATCGCGACCTCGGCCTCGGCGTTGTTTTTCGCGCCGGCGATATAGATAACCTCGTCGTGCAGCGCCGTCTTGTGGCGGTTGTGCCAGAGGACGAATTCGCGGATGCCGCCCTCGTAGCACATGGAGTCCGAAGGGCCGTCCTCCGTGCGGGCGTCGCGGATGACGATATGCAGACCCGCATTCAGAAACGCCTGCTCGCGCATGCGCGTATGCAGCGTCTCATAGTCATACACCAGCGTGTCGAACATCTCGGGATCCGGCTTGAAGGTGACGATGGTGCCGTGCTTCTGCGTCGTGCCGATCACGCGCATTTCCTGGGTAATATGGCCGCGGGAGAACTTCATCTGATAGATTTTGCCCTCCTTGTGCACCTGCACCTCCAGCCACTCGGACAGGGCGTTGACGACGGAGGCGCCGACGCCGTGCAGGCCGCCGGAGACCTTGTAGCCGCCGCCGCCGAACTTGCCGCCCGCGTGCAGGACGGTATAGACGACTTCCAGCGCCGGCCGGCCGGTCTGCGCCTGGATGTCCACGGGGATGCCGCGGCCGTCGTCCTCTACGGTGATGGTGTCGCCGGGATTGATGGTGACGAAAATGTGCTTGCAGTAGCCAGCCAGCGCCTCGTCAATCGCGTTGTCCACGATCTCGTAGACGAGATGATGCAGGCCGCTGGACGAGGTCGAGCCGATATACATACCGGGGCGCTTGCGCACCGCCTCCAGACCTTCCAGAACCTGAATCTGCGAAGCGTCATATTCCTGATCTACCTTTGTATTGAGCAGTTCTTCGGACATGGATTGTTCTCCTTTGTGATTTTAACCGTTTTTCCAGCGCGGCGGCGTTGAATTGCGTCAGATAGATGCGCTCCATGCCGAACTCCTCCGTGAGCACAAAGCTCTTGGGAAGCTCGCCCGAAACATCCACCACTCCGCCAAGCTCCTCCGCCCGGCGGAGGAGCTGCCGCGTATGTTTGGAGCAGGTTGTGTTGTCTAAGTCAAAAATACCGATCACGGACCGGTCGCGGACGGCCATATCGCCGCCGATGGAAAGATACATGGCTCATTCTCCTCCGATGCCGCCGTTTTGGATGGTCAAAGCCTGTCCCAGCCGCGTCAGCCGGTCGGTTTCGCAGCAGGTGATGAAAACCTGCCCGCTTTTGAGCTGATTGAGCACAAAATCCTGCCGGCCCGCGTCCAGCTCGGAGAGGACGTCGTCGAGCAGCAGCACCGGTTCCTCTCCGGTGTCGCGCCGCATCAGCTCCCGCTCGGCCAGCTTGATGGAAATGGCGGCGGTGCGCGTCTGACCCTGCGAGGCAAAGGCGCCCACGGGCAGGCCGTTCAGCGCGGCTTCAAAATCGTCCCTGTGCGGTCCGGAGAGACACTGACCGCTCTCCAGCTCGGCGCTGCGGTGCGTGCGCTGATGCTCGCGGAGCTTTTCGCGCAGCGTCTCCGGCGGCGCGAAGGGATCGTCCACGGTGGAAACGGTGCGGTAGACCAGGGTCAGCGTTTCCGCCCCGCCGGAGAATTCCGCATGAAAAGCCGCGGCGGTCTGCTCCAGCGAGCGCAGATATCTGGCCCGGTAGGAGATCAGCAGCGCGCCGACCTGCGCCATGCGCTCGTTATACTCCGGAAGGATTTCCAGAAGCCCCGGCGTTTCAAAGCGATCGCGCAGCAGCGCAGATTTCTGCTCCAGAAGGCGCTGGTATTCCGTCAGCGCGGCTTCATAGTTGGGACGAAGCTGGCAGATCATGGTATCAAGCAGCTTTCTCCGGGGCGCCGCGCCCTTTTTCAGCACCAGAAGATCCTCCGGGCAGAACAGAACGCAGTGTACCACGCCCGTAAATTCCGCCGCCGTTTTCTGCCTGACGCCGTTCAGCCAGAGCTGCCGCGGGCGGCGGCCGGAAAACAGAACGGCGCGGAGCATCTGCTCCCGTTCCTGCGCGGTGACCTCCGCGGAAAGCTCCGCAAACTCCGCGCCGAAGCGGATGAGCTCCTGCTCGCGCCGGGTGCGGAAGGCATGGCCGGTGGAGAGGTAAAAAATTGCCTCGAGAAGATTGGTCTTTCCGTTGGCGTTTCCGCCGACGAGCAGGTTCACGCCGGGGACGAAGGACGCGCGCGTGTCGGCGTAATTGCGGAAGTCCCGCAGATAGATACTATTCAGCCGCATCTGTGACCAGATACTCGGCGCCGTCGAAGCGCACGGCGTCGCCGGGACGGAGCTTTTTTCCGCGCATCAGGCAGACCTCGCCGTTGACCGCGACCTCGCCGTTCTGAATAAAATTCTTCGCCATTCCGCCGGATTCCACGGCGTTCGCCAGCTTTAAAAAGCTCTCCAGTTTGATAAATTCCGTGGAAATGGGCACGGAAACGGTTCGGGCGGAAACCCGCCGTACTCTGACCTTCATAAAAACTCCTTAATTGCTTCTCAGACGGACGGGAAGCACCATATATGCGAACGTGGGCTTGTTTTTATCGCAGGGGGTAAAGACGATGGGGCTCAGCCCGTTCTGAAGCTCCAGCGTAACCTCCTCGTCGGGAACGGCGCGCAGGGCATCCAGCAGATACCTGCACTGGAAGCCGATTTCCAGCTCGCCGCCGTTGCCCGCGACGGGGCAGGTATCGTGCGCGGTGCCGATGGTGTTGGCCGTGCGGAAATCCGCGACGTTGTCGCCGAACACGCAGCGCACCGGGCTTTTCACCTTTTCCGAAACGATCAGTCCGACGCGCTCGATGCAGGAGGTCAGCTCCGCGACATTGGCCGTCAGAATCGTCTCGCTGTTGGCCGGAACGACGCGGCGCCAGTCGATGAATTCTCCCTCCAGAATCCGGCAGACGAGCGTCGCGTCCCCAATTTCAAAGAGAATGTGCTTAGTGCCCAGCGTGAAGCGCACCGGCTCGTCGGAATCCTCCAGAATTTTTTCGACTTCCTTCAGACCGGAGGCCGGAACGACGAATTTCATCTTCTGACCGAAGGGCTCCTCGCTGAAGTAAGTACGGCGCGCCAGACGGAAGCTGTCCACCGCAACCATGGTGACGGAATTTTCCTCCACCTCCATCAGGCAGCCGGTATGCACGGGCCGCGCCTGGTTTTCGGAGACGGAAAAGATCGTCCCGCCGATCATCTCGCGCAGGGCGTTCTGCGGCATGGCGACGCCTTTTTCGGAGTTGACGTCCGGAAGGTCGGGGTAGTCGTCCGCGTCCATCGCGGTGATCCGGAAGGAGGATACGCCGCCGCGGATGGATACGTGCAGTTCATCGTCCACGCTGACGCTGACTTCCTCATCCGGCAGCTTGCGGATGATATCAAAGAACAACCGCGCGGGCATCACGCAGGCGCCCGCCTCCTGCACCTGCGCGCCGACGTGGACGGTGATGCCGGTTTCCAGATTGAAGCCCGTAAGCTGTATGGTCAGCCCCGCCCGGATCAGAATTCCCTCCAGGCAGGCGATGGTGCTCTTCTGCGCGACGGTTCTGGCCGTCAGGGAGATGGCGTTGACCAGCAGCGCTTTTTCACAGGTAAACTTCATGCTTTTCCTCGCTTTCTCTCTATCTAAAAGATAGGAAGGATTTATTACGTTGGTAGTGTTAATAGAGCAGAATTATGTGCAAAACCCGAAAAAAGCCTTGCGCCGCAAGGGAAAGCAATTCACAGGCGCCTGTGCGCCGTTAATAAAGTTATTGACAGGTTTTTTGAAAAACTTTCCGTTTTTGGTTTTACACAGAAAAGTACTGCACATTCCACAGGCCGCTGTGCAGAGACTCATAGCCGCGAATTGATGTTTGCGGTGATGTCCCGGATGTTGTCCTGAAGGCCGTTTGAGGTGTTGGCCAGCTCCTGCTCCACGCGCCGCAGGCCATACAGAACGGTCGTGTGGTTTTTGCCGAATTCCTTGGCGATATCCGGCAGGGAGAGGTTCGTCATTTTCCGGATCAGGTACATGGCAATCTGCCGCGCCTCGGCGGTTCCCTTGTTTTTCAGCGTGCCGCGCAGGGTGCTTTCCTCGATGGAATAGAAGCGGCAGACCTCGCTGATAATCAGCTCCGGTGTCGGCACGGTCTGGGCCTTGCCCTTGTACATGTCCTTGATGGCGCGGGAGACGCTGGGAATGTCCATGGGCATTCCGGTCAGGTCATGATAGGCCTTGATCTTTTTGACGGTACCTTCAATCTGGCGGACATTGTTCGTGATATTTTCCGCAATATAGTCGCAGACCTCGTCCGGCAGCTCCAGTCCAAGAGAAAGGGCCTTGTTTTTCGTAATCGCCCAGCGCGTTTCGTAGTCGGGCGGCTGCACGTCCACGATCAGGCCCCACTCAAAGCGGGTGCGCAGGCGATCCTCCAGCCGGAGCATGTCCCCCGGCACGCGGTCGGAGGTCAGAACGATCTGGCGCTTGTTTTCATACAGCGTATTGAAGGTGTGGAAGAATTCCTCCTGCGTGGCGTCCTTGCCGGCGATAAACTGAATATCGTCAATCAGAAACAGGTCGGCGCTGCGGTATTTGTCGCGGAATTCAAAGTTTTTACCGTTGCGCACGGCCTCGATGAATTCGTTGGTAAACTGGTCGCCCTTGATGTAGACAATGCTGTAATCCGGATGCTTCTGCTGGATGCGGTTGGCGATGGCATAGAGCAGGTGCGTTTTCCCGAGGCCGGACTGGCCGTAGATGAAAAGCGGGTTATAGGCGTCCGTGCGCTCCTCCGCCACGGCCTCCGCCGCGGAAAAGGCGTGCTTGTTCGACGAGCCGACCACGAAGGTATCGAAGGTATACTGGGAATTGAATTCCACAAAGTTGCGCCGGCGCTTGTTCAGGGAGTACTGGGGAAATTCGTCCTCGTCCAGTACGACCAGTTCCACTTCTGTCTGAAACAGCTCCTGCATGGCCTGCTGGATCAGCTCTTTGTAGCGGTTGAGAATGACGTCCTTGCGAAAGGGGGACGGGGAATAGATGACAAGCTTCGAGTCGCTCAGCTCGACGATTTCCGCGTCGTCAAAAAAAGACGCCACGGCCATTGCCGGGGAGTGCTGCTCCAGATAGGATAGAACGCGGGACCAGACATAAGCGTTGGAATACATAGACGACTCCTTTCCATGATACTTTTTCATTCAAAATTTTATCATAATATCCGTGAAAAAGCAAGCGGATACATTATTATAAAAAAAGAAACACAAAATTGCCGCGGGACGTGCAATCGTTTTGTGTTTCCCTGATATTTTTTCAAAAAAAACGCGCCGGGCGGGAGAATTCCCGTCACCGGAGCGTTTCGCTGCTGTTGAGTACCGTCGCGCTGTAAAGAAACAGCACGTCCTGTGCGCCGAAGTCCACGAAGCGGCCCAGCAGCTCCGGCGCGAGATAACGAATGTCGATCAGAGTGATTTTTGCGTAGCCCTCCGCGAGCAGCGGGGCGATGCTGCTGCCGTAGGAATCGCGGAAAAGCACCAGCTCCCTGTCCGTCTGCGCGTGGGGGTTTTCTATGGTCAGAACCGATTTCGGGCCGGAGAGAAACAGCTCATAGGGATCCCTGCCCTGCGCGGCGGCTTCGTCATAGAGCTTGCCGAAGGTGTCCGTCTCATAGTCGTGGACGACGCAGTCTTCAAGCACGTCGTTTGTGAGATAGACCAGCTCGTCCGGCTCCATCGGGAGCGCCGCCTGACCGTAATAGGAGCCGTAAAAGGGCGTATCCAGCCGGACGGCGTGAAAATCCCCCTTTCCCTCCGTACCCAGCGACGCGGCGAGAAACCGGGCCGTGGCGGCAAGCGTCGCCTGATTCCAGTGCGGGTCGGTGCGGTAGTAGTTTTCCAGCCGGAGACAGCCGCTCAGGTCGATGTATTGCGCGTAGTCCATCCCGTCGCGGAGGCGGGCGGTCAGCGCGGCGTAATCCATCTTCGGATAGTCCGCGTCCGTATAATAGTTCTTGTCCGGCACGACGGCAAGATAGATTTTGCAGTCTGTGTTTTCCAGATACCGCTCGTAGACGGCGCGGAAGCGCGCGGCGGCATGGTCCACGGAGCTTTCGTGCAGCGGGTAGTCGAGCTTGGAAACATAGCCGTCCTGAAAATAAACGCCGTTGTTGTCCTTCTGATGCAGAACCTCCAGCGCCGTGACGGCCTTCAGCGTGCGGAAACGGTCGCGCAGGGGAAACTGATCGAGGGTGTACGCCTCAAAATCCGACATGAATTTCCCGCTGAGAATGCTGCCCGCGTCCGGCTCCGGAAACTGCGCGAGTGTCCGCCGTTCGCTGACGGACAGGGTTTCGTCCGGCTTGAAGATGCCCCAGACGGAAAAACCGAGCAGAAAGGCCCCCGTCAGGAGGAGCACAAGAATGTTTTTGTATTTTTCCGGCATGGCAGCCTCCTAAAAGCGGAAATACAGGAAGGGATTGAAGGAGCCGTCGATCAGATAGGCCGTACAGACGGCGAGCAGCGCCGTCAGCGCCAGCGGCTCCAGAATGTCGAGACAGAGGGCGCAGGCCCGGCTGCGGCGCAGACGCGCAAGCGCCAGCTTCGGCAGAGGCGTCGCGCCCACCAGCGCCAGCGCGAGCACCACGGCATAGCTGCGCAGGCAGTACAGGCTCTCCGCGTTCACGGCAGGCAGGCCGCCCGCGCCGAACAGCCCTCCGATGCGCGACAGCGCCGAGGAAACGTCGGGTGAATCAAAAAGCACGAAGCCGAGCGTTACGAAAAGCAGCGTATAGATATGCCCCAGCGCGGGCCGCTTTTTCAGCTTTGGCAGGAGCCACAGCTTTTCCAGAATCAGCAGCGTCGCGTAGAACAGACCCCAGAGCACGAAATTCCACGCCGCGCCGTGCCACAGGCCGGTGGCGGCCCAGACGATCAGAAGGTTTATAAGCAGGCGCGCCGTTCCGCGGCGGCTGCCGCCCAGCGGAATATAGAGATAGTCCCGGAACCACGAGCCGAGAGAGATGTGCCAGCGCCGCCAGAACTCCGTGATGCTCGCGGAGCAGTAGGGATAGTCGAAATTCTCCGGAAAGCGAAAGCCGAAGATCCGCCCGAGCCCGATGGCCATATCGCTGTACGCCGAAAAATCGAAGTAGATCTGAAGTGTAAAGGCCAGGGCATAGAGCCAGGAAAACAGCACGGAGGGCGTCTCCGACGCCGTATACGCGGAGACGAGCTGCCCCAGCAGGTTGGCAAGCAGAATCTTTTTGCCCAGCCCGAGAAGAAAGCGCCGCGCGCCCGCGGCCGCCTCCGGCAGGCTGTGCCGCCGTTCTTTGAGCTGTCCCGCGATGTCCGTATAGCGCACGATGGGCCCGGCGATGAGCTGGGGAAACATGGAGATATACGCCGCCAGGTCGATGAAATTTCTCTGCGCGGCGGCGTCGCCGCGGTAGACGTCCACGACGTAGCTCAGCACCTGAAAGGTATAAAAGCTGATGCCGATGGGAAGGGCGACGCGCAAAACCGGCACGGACAGACCCGTGACGGCATGGAATGAGGAGAGAAAAAAGTCCGCATATTTGAAATATCCCAGCAGAAGCAGGCTCAAAACGACGGAAAGCGTCAGGAAAAGCTTTCCCTGACGCCTTCCGCGGAATTTTTCGGCCAGCAGGCCGAAAACATATCCCTGCAGGATTGAGACCAGCATCAGAATCAGATATTTCGGCTCTCCCCAGCCGTAGAAGAACAGGCTGCAAAGGAGCAGCGCGCCGTTCTTCATGCGCCGCGGCACTAGAAAGTACAAAAGCAGCGCGCAGGGAAGAAAGTAATACAGAAACGGAATACTGGAAAACAGCATATTATTCGACGGGCGCTTCGCTGACGATGACGACGTTGGAATAGCACTCGCCGAGATGCGTCTTGAAGTTGTCAATCGGCTCCTCCGCGCCGAACGCGCCGATCAGGCAGCCTCCGACGTAGGCCACGAGCACCTTATCCGGGAAGCCGCAGATCCACTGGCGGCTCAGAATGTTCGTCTCGAGCTGCCTGGCCAGCGCGTCGATGTCCTCCCCGCGCTTGACCTGATAGGCGCCGGCGGTAAAGGTGTTGGCGTTCATCATGTGGGTGAGGGAAGCGGCGGCTTCAATTTTTGAAATCTCCGCAGCGGGATAGCCGAGCACGCGGTCGAGCTCACCGGCATCCTCCATGGTATAGGTTCCGGGGGCGTTTTCCTTCGTGTTTTCCTCGGAAAAGTCGCCGCCGATGGCGAAGAACTTTTCATCTGCGGCGTAGTTGTCCCAGACGGTGTTCAGCAGATCCAGAGGGGCGACGGTATTGGATGTCTCCTGGGTTTTCGTGCCGGCGCAGGCCGCCAGAGACAGCAGCAGCACTGCGGAAAGAAGCGTTGCAAGCAGTTTTTTCATGTGTAGAAACCTCCAAAGCTATTATGTGCGGAATTGAGACGAATTCCCGGAAGAAATGTTCCCAGATTCAGAAAAAAAGCTGATGCAGCAGGGCCAGCACATAGCCGGGCAGCCCGAAAAAGCCGACCAGACAGCCATGCAGGAAGGTAATGTCAATATACAGCCCCGTCAGCGGCGCCAGAAGGTTGGAGAGCATCAGCAGGACGCAGCCGGCCAGTGTGTTGATACAGATCTTCCAGAACCAGCGGATGGGTGTGGAGATCAGCTTGATGAGCAGGACGACGGCAAGAACGGAGATTACGACGCTGATAAATTGCGGCATAAAAAATCACCTCAAGCAGAGATTTTTTCGGAATGATTGAAAGAAAAGCGGTTAAACTAAGCCCGGACACAAACGGAACGGCGCGGCATTGTGTACAGATGCGATCAGGACGGCCAAACCGATCAGGCGGATGTTCCATAGGCTTGTGTCAAGTGTGTCGCACGGATTCTCGTGGACGATGCGAATTCCCGGGACGGGCGGGCTTTTGCCCGCCCTTACATTTTACATTCGATGACGCGGAAAACCGTGTCATTTTTTATTTTACCCCAGAAAGGAAAAAAATACAAGATAAAAAACGGGGCGGTATAGCGTCCGGAAAATCGGGCGAGAATTTATTTATACGGCGGCCGGTCTTTTGCGCCGCGCCGCGGCATAGGTTACAGTGGGAGTTGATACCATGCATACAAAGGAAAAATTTCATCTGACGGCACGCTGGATGTGCTTTGCGGTGCTGCTCTTTGCCACGGTGCTGCGCCTTGCGATGGAGCCTGCGGTGCAGGAGGGACTGCGCAGCTCGGCCGCGCGGCTTTTTTCGCAGGAGAGGCTGCATCAGGCGATGCTGCTTTTCGGGGCGGGCGTGTCCGGAGAGGAAAGCACGAAGGCTCCGGAGCAGACGTCCGGCGCCGCGTCTCCGGCAAAGACCTATCCGGACATGCTCTATACGCCTTCCCGCCGCTGGACGGAACAGACGTCCTTTACGGCAGAGGACGCCGCGCTGGTTGATATCAACAACCGCGCGGAGGCGGAGTTTGACGCCGGGGAGCTGATCACCCGTCCGCTGCCCTTCGACGTCTCTGTCGAGGGGCCGCTCGTTCTGATCGTCCATACCCACGCCACGGAGGCCTATACGCCCACGGCGGAAAACGATTACGACGGCGACGGGAGCTATCACACGCGCGACGTGCGTTATAACGTGGTGCGGGTCGGGCAGGCGCTGGCCGACACCCTCAACGAATGCGGCATTGAGACGATCAACGACGAGACGCTCAACGACGATCCCAGCTACAACGAATCCTATCTCCGCTCGGCCGAGGTCATAGAGCGCTATCTGCAGGAGTATCCGTCCATCCAGATGGTGATAGACCTGCACCGCGACGCCGTGGAGGACAGCGGGGGAAACCAGCTCGCCATGACGAAGGAGCTGGAGGGCGAAAGCTATGCGCGCCTGCTTCTGGTCATGGGCACGAACGTCTCCGGAATGTACCATCCGAACTGGGAGGACAACCTCTCCTGCGCCCTGAAGGTACAGGCGCTCTGCGAGAAGCGCTATGAGGGCCTGTTCCGGCAGATGTCCCTCCGCTCCCAGCGCTATAACGAGCATCTGACGCCCTGTTCCATGCTGCTGGAGGTGGGAACGGCAGGCAACACGCTGGAGCAGGCCATGCGCACGGCC
>CAJMQR010000033.1 GCA_905215665.1 uncultured bacterium
GCCATATACATTGCCGTCACGCCGGTTTCCTTCTCACCGTTCAGGATCGCCCACTGCACCGGGCCGGACCCGCGCAGCTTGGGCAGGATGCTGGCGTGGATATTGATACAGCCGTATTTCGGAATGTCCAGCACCCGCTGCGGGAGAATCTTCCCGTAGGCAACCACAGCGACCACATCCGGCGCAAGGGACCTCAGCTCCTCCACGACGGCGTCGTCGCGGAAGCTCGCCGGCTGATAGACCGGCAGCCCCTGTGAGATCGCATAGGTCTTGGTCTCGGACATCACCAGCTTCATCCCCCGGTTTTTGGGCATATCCGGCTTGGTGTACACGCCGATAACGTCGAACTTTTCCTCCACCAGGCGGCGCAGGCAGGTCGCGGAGATATCCGGCGTTCCCATGAAGACAACTCTCATTCTTCGGTGTCCTCCTTGGGTGCCTGCATCTCCCAGATTTCCTCATCGGTCAGCTTTCGGTAGGCAATCTCGGTATAAAGATGTCCGTCGAGGTGGTCGCACTCGTGGCAGATACAGCGTGCGATCAGCTCCTCGCCCTCTGCCTCAAACCATTCGCCGTGCCTGTCCTGCGCGCGCACCTTGGCATAATTTGGCCGCTTGACCATCCAGTATTCGCCCGGCACGCTCAGGCAGCCCTCCATGCCGTCCTGCTCGCCGCTGGTTTCCACAATCTCCGGATTCACCAGCTCCAGAATCTCGTCGCCCGTGTCAATCACAACGACGCGGCGCAGAATTCCCACCTGCGGCGCGGCAAGGCCGACGCCATTGGCATCCGCAAGCGTTTCCGCCATATCATCCAGCAGTGTCCAAAGCTTTTGGTCAAATTTTGTCACCGGCCGGGAAACCTTATGCAGCGCCGGCTCCTCCGCGGTCAATATTCTTCTCAGTGCCATAGTTCTTCCCTTCATTCGTCGCTGTTAACGTCGGCAAACAGGCCGACGCCGCGGTTTTTGCTGTCCTTCAAGTATTCCCGCATACAATAGGCCACAAGCTCCCTGAGTGAACGGGTGTTGACGCAGCTCAGGGTCAGACGCCAGCGGTAACGGTAGTTCACCCTTGCAACGGAAGCCGGCGCGGGACCGAGAATCGCGGCCTGCTCCTGCCGGTAAAAGGGCGAGGCAAGCTGCGCCGCAAGCCGCTTCCGGAAGTCCTCCGCGGCACGCCGGACCTCCTCCTCTTCGGGGCCGTGGAAGGTAAGCGTCAGAAGATCCCGGAAAGGCGGGCAGCCGCGCAGCTGCCGCAGCGGAAGCTCGGCCTCAAAAAAGGCGTCATAATCCTGCCGCGCCGCAAGGGTAAGCACCTGATTCTGCGGCGTCATGGTCTGTATTACCGCTCTGCCCTCCGCCTCGCCGCGTCCGGCACGCCCTATGACCTGCGTAATCATGCTGAACGTTGTTTCCGACGCCTTGTAAGAGCCGACGTAGAGGGACATATCCGCGTCGATCACGCCAACCAGCGTCACTTTTTCAAAATTCAGTCCCTTGGTCACCATCTGCGTTCCCAGCAGGATGGGGATCTCCTTTTCCCTGAACTCCGTCAGGAGTTTTTCATGGGTGTTCACCGCGGAAATGGTATCCGCATCCATGCGAAGGGTCTGTGCCTGGGGCAGCAGATGTTCCAGCTGCTCCTGTACCTTCTGCGTGCCGCAGCCGATCTGCTTCAGATGTCCGCCGCAGACCGGGCAGCGCGCGGGAAGCGGCTCGGAGTGTCCGCAGTAGTGGCACATCAGCCGTCCATTGGCATGATGGTAGGTCAGATTGACGCTGCACGCCGGGCAGGCCGGCACAAAACCGCATTCCACGCAGGCGATCATCCGGCTGGTTCCCCGCCGGTTCAGAAAGAGAATGGATTGCTGGCGGTTTTTCAGATTCTCCCGCAGCGCAAGCAGCAAAGGTTCGCTGATGGCCGTCGGATTCCCGGACTTCAGCTCCTGCTTCATATCCACAATCTCCACGGGCGGCATTGCCTGCCGGTTATAGCGGCGCCGCATGGTGTAGAGCCGGTAAATTCCTTTTTTTGCGCGGTACATGCTCTCCACGCTAGGCGTCGCAGAACCGAGCAGCACCAGCGCGTTTTCCTGCACGCCGCGGTAAATTGCTATGTCTCTCGCGTGATAGCGGGGGTTGTTTTCCGATTTATAGGTGTGCTCCTGCTCCTCATCGACGATCAAAACCCCAAGGTTCTTCGCCGGTGCGAAGACCGCCGAGCGCGTACCGATGACCACCGGCGCCTCGCCGCTTTTGATGCGCTTCCATGCGTCGTAACGCTCACCGATGCTCAGGCTGCTGTGCAAAACCGCAACCTTTTCGCCGAAATACGCCGCAAAGAGGGACAGAAGCTGCGGCGTGAGCGCAATCTCCGGCACAAGGAGGATCGCAGACTTTCCTTCCGAGAGACAGCGAAAAATCAGTTTGATATATACGGAGGTCTTTCCGCTTCCGGTCACGCCGTACAGCAGCGCGACGCCGGGCTTTTCCTGCGCGTACTGCGCCGCCAGCCCCTCGTACGCAAGGCTCTGCTCCTCATTCAAAACCAGCGGGCCGACCAGCTCCGCCGGAACAATTTTCGTGCAGCGAAGCCGTTCCTGCTCTCGGGAGGCAAGGTACCCCAGCTTCTCCAGACGGTTCAGCGTGGCCGCCGTCGCACCGGTAAAATAGCAAAGCTCCTTTGCCGCGCATTCCCCAAGCGCCGCCAGCATCTCCAGAACGGAGCACTGCAGCGGCGCGGAACGGCGCTTCTGCTGGGCATAGCGGAGCGCCTCCTCCGCCGGAAGCGCAAGGGATACGATTTTCTCCGTTTTGTCCGGGACACGGCGCCGGTGCGCCGTATCGCAGGTAATCAGCTTTTTCCGGAGAAGATAGCGAAGTGCGTTTTCCAGCGCGTCCTCGCTGAACTGCTTTTGCAGCATTTCCCTGTCCGCGCTGCCGCCCAGCGCTTCCAGCGCCTGCAGTACGGCAAGCGCATCCGGCCGGCGGCCGGCGGCTTCCCGATCCGCATCCGGCACGACGGTATACCGGTTCCGTTCCCGGAACCAAATGTCGGCCGGAAGGATGGCCTTGATCGCATCATAAAAAGTACAGAAGTAGCGTTCCCGTAGAAAGGCCGCCAGATGCAGCTGCCTTTCGTCGAGAACGGGCAAGGCGTCCAGCGGCTCCCGGACCGGCTTGAGTTTCGTCTCCTCCCCCTCGCAGAGGGCAAGGACGACGCCCTCGCTGGGGCGGTTCGCACGTCCGAAGGGTACGCTTACCCGCATCCCGGGCTGCAGGCACATGTCTGCCGGAACCCGGTAATCGTAGGGTTTGTCAATGGCAAAAACCGCCGCCGCAACGGCAATTTTGGCAATCACGGACATTCCCCCTCTTCTGCACGCGGCAATCTTACTCCCGGATTGTGGCCGCCAGTTTTCCCTCGGCGACCTCGCGGATCGCCAGCGTCACAGGCTTGTCTTCCAACGGGATGTGATAGGTCTCGGACTCGATGGAAATCTGTCTTGCCCGCCGGGCAACGACATTTACCATCAGATAACGGCTATCAATGTGCTTCAGCAAATCGGACATTGCAGGATACAGCATAATTTACAGTTCCTCCTTGAGTATATGAAATCTATATGCAGACCGGCACGCCTCCGCCGTCAGAATTGCCTGAATTTCGTCGGCTGCGTGATCCACCGTGTCGTTCATAACAATATAATGATAGTGTTCCGCGGTGCGGCATTCCTCCGCGGCAATCCGAAGCCTGCGCTCGGCAATCTCCGGCGCGGTATCTCCGCGGTCCGTCAGGCGCCGCCTCAGCTCCTGGAAGGAGGGCGGCGCAATAAAAATGGATATCGCGTCCGGCCGGCGCCGGATCACCTGCAGGGCTCCCTGCACCTCAATCTCCAGCACCACATGAATCCCCTGCGCCAGCGCATCGTCCACGGCCTTTTCCGGCGTGCCGTAATAGTTTCCGGCATAGCTGGCATATTCCAGCAGTTCCCCGCGGCGGATCATCTGCTCAAAGCCGGCCTTATCCATGAAAAAATAGTGTACGCCATGCTTTTCATTGGGACGGGCCGGACGGGTGGTCGCGGAAACGGAATAACGAAGCGCGGGGTTGCGGCGCATGACCTCCTTCAGCACCGTTCCCTTACCGACCCCCGATGGGCCGGAAATAATGATGATTCTCCCCTGATTCATAGCTGTTCTTCCTCATCGTGATAGGCTTCCTCCGGTTTGTCCGAGAGGCGCTTGGCAATTGTCTCCGGTGGGATGGCGGATAATATCACATGATCCGTATCCATGAGGATCACGGAACGGGTCTTTCTGCCATAGCTGGCGTCGATGAGCATGGAGCGGTCCCTCGCCTCCTGCACCAGCCGCTTGATGGGCGCCGAATCCGGACCGACGATGGTCAGAAGGCGCTCGGACGAGATCATATTTCCGAAGCCGATGTTGATCAGTCTCATAGCGTCACTCGATATTCTGGATCTGCTCGCGGATCTTTTCCAGCTCGGCCTTGATCTCCACGACATTGCGCGCCTGCTCGATGTCGTTGCCCTTGGAGCCGATGGTATTGGCCTCGCGGTTCATCTCCTGCAGCAGGAAGTCCAGCTTTCTGCCGACGGGGCCGCCATCAGAAAGGAGCTTTTCCATCTGCGCCAGATGGCTGCGCAGGCGAACGGTTTCCTCGTCCACGGCAACCTTGTCGGCAAAGATCGCCGCCTCGGTGAGAATCCTGCTCTCGTCAATGGCCGTGCTCTCCAGAACCTCGCGCATTTTTGCTTCCAGGCGCGTCCGGTATTCCTGCACGGTAACGGGGCTTCGCTTTTCCACACGCTCCACATAGGACAGGATCACCGCAGCGCGGCTGCGCAGATCGGCGGCAAGGTTTTCGCCCTCCGTGCAGCGCATCCTGTCGTAGGCGCACAGCGCCTCCTGCGCGACGGAGACAATGTCCGCCGTAATCTGCTTTTCGTCCTCCTCCTGCTTTTCCACGACAAAGACGTCGGGAAAACGGGTCAGGGAGGTCGCCGTGATATCCTCGCGGACCTGATAGTCCTTTGCGATCGTGCGCAGGGCCTCCAGATACCCTTCCAGCACCGGCCGGTTGAGAGAGATGCGCACGTTCTCCGCAGCTGTCACATTGACGGTGACGAACATGTCCACCTTGCCCCGGCTGACACGCTCCTTGACACTCTGCTTCAGCGCGTCCTCCGCATAGGAAAAAGCTCGCGGGAGCCGCACGCTGCAATCGAGAAAGCGGTTGTTCACCGAGCGGAGTTCCACCGTGATTTCCCGGCCGTTGAGCGTCTGAACTGCGCGGCCGTAGCCTGTCATGCTATGAATCAATCTAATCCACTCCTTGTCGTTACCGGCAGCCGCCGCAGAGACAGTTCAGGCACATCAGGGAGCTGCAGCAGCCGCACAGATCGTCTGTCGCATCGTTATACTGCACCTGACGGTAGGTGTTTCCGCCGCCCCTGATACTGTTCAGCGCACTGCGGTATTCCATGTTATTGGGATCCATATTCACTGCGATACGGAAATTCTGCGCCGCCTCGTCCATCCAGCCGCGACGCTGTGCGACCGCCCCGCGCAGGAAATACCACTCGGCATTGTGCTGAGGTATGCCGTCAAGCCTGGCTTCCGCCTGATCGAGCGCGCCCATTTGGATCAGACGGCGCACCTCGTTCAGCTCGCCCGTACCATAGGACGACGCACTGCGGCCGGCGTCCTGCGCCGTGGACTGCGCGCTGCCGCCCTTCATCAGCGTATCATACGCCTCGTTGATCTCTTTCATCTTCTCCTGCGCCAGATCGGCAAGCGGGTTATTGGCGTAATTATCCGGATGGTACTTGCGCGCAAGCTCGCGGTATGCCTTTTTGATCTGATCTTCCGACGCGCCGTGTGGGACGCCGAGGACTTCGTAGGGATCTTTCATTTCTTGCTCCTTTTGCGGAAGGTCCCCTCCGCAACGCTGTGCAGCACCGCGGGCAGGCCATAGTAAATAATATTTGTCAAAATCGCGCCGTCCGCGCGGGGCGAAAGCAGCTCCAGTGCAGAGGCCGCCAGGCCGATGGACGCATCGATGGACTCCAGAAGCTGGGCTTTATCCTTTCCGTCCAGCGCGCCGCCGCGCAGGGTATAACGGTAAAGCAGCGGATTATAGCCGCCGGATTTCAGATCCCCCGGCAGGTCGTCCAGCGCATCGGCAAGGTAGAGGAATCTGCCCACATGGTACAGCAGCTGCTCTGCCGCGCGGCGTTCTGTCCCATCCTCAAAAAAGGCGGCGCAGCCTTTCAGAAGGCAGGCAAACGCATCCGCCGTGCGGTCAATGCTCGGGCATCTTTCCTCCTCCAGCCGGTGCAGCAGCTCGAGCTGTGCGGCAAACAGGCGGTCCGCTTCCGGCTGCCGCCGCGCCGCGGTGCGGTAACTGCGGCGGTAAAGGCGCATCGCCAGTTTTGCAGCGGCGCGGTGCAGCAGTTTCCCGTCGCGCTCGGCGTCGCGCAGCTTCCAGAAAGACAGCAGCACGCTCATATCCGCGGCATAGTCCATTGCCGCGTCCTGCGGCAGGCAGTCCTTCCGGCAGAAGGGACGCGCCGGGCAGAAACAGCGCCGGGACTCTTCTTTCTCCCCGCTTTTCAGCAGAAAATACAGGAAGGTCATATCATAATTGACCAGAAAACGCCCGAAAAAGCCATAGTTCTGTTTCAGGCAGCGGCACAGGCCGCAGTAGGCCGCGCGGTAGCGCCGGAATTCCTCCTCCGACAGCTTGTCCTTTCTGGGAAGTACATATCCAAACATCGCTTATTCCACAAGCTCCACAATCCGATAAACGGGCGGCTTGCGGCGCATCCTCCGGTCGTACCAGAAAGCAGGCAGAAGCCCCGCGGCAAACCCCGCCGCGCCGAACCAAATCGCCTTGCCATGCAGCGCGGCCGCACAGAAGTAACCTGCAAAAAAGAGCAGCAGCGGCAGCAGATATACCAGAACCGCGGCTCCGAGAACCGCCGCGCTGCCGGACTCGATATAGACCCAGTCGCCCTCCTGCGCCCGTATCACGTTTTCCGCCTGAACGGTGACGGTCTGCGTGACCGCGCCGCAGCCAGCGCACCGGTGGCAGTCCCCGCTGCACGCGCTCCGGCGCACAACGCTGACCTCCGCCCTGCCCTGCGGCAGAAGCTCCGTAACCAACGCCCTCTGCCGCATTACGACTCCATCTCGCCGTCCAGAATAACCGGCATCGTATAAGGCCCGCCGATCACGCCGACGTCCGTCGAGGGAGAGATCATGCTGATATCCAGCGTCACATCCTTCGTCTTGGCGTCGTAGCCGCCAACCATGTCCGCCACCACGCGCAGATCCGCAGCCGTGATATTCTCCAGCGCGGCGGACTTCCCGCGGAGCTGGATTTTGATGCTCTGCGTGCCGAAGGACATGGAATCGTTGTCGTTTTTGCGCTCAATCTGGGAAACGGGCACGATGACCTCCTTGGTCGTCAGGCCGAAGAGATCCAGCTTGATTTCCACGGTGTCCTCCGGGCTCAGATTGATGATGCCGCTGGGAAGGTTTGGCTTGACGGTAAGGGTCTGGGAATAGACCTTCATCTCCGCCAGATCGACCGTTTTTACGGAAAGCTCATCCGGCATCGCCTGCAAATCCTTTTCGTTGCCGGTGACGCGGATCGCTTTCGGCTCAATGGACCACTTGAGGTCCTGCTCCGTCGCGCCGCCGCCGCTGACCACGTCGATGGTCAGCTTCACGTCCTTGTACCGCAGGATCGGCAGCATCACGCGTACCGTTTCACTGGACACCGTGGTATATTTGCTCGGAGTCAGCTCATTTCCCGCGCTGTCATAAAGCGTATACTGAAAATCATTATCAATCAGGGAGACCGCACCCGTCAGGTCCACGGTCACAAGCGCGTGGTCGATTTTTCCTACCTCATCTGCCGGTCCGCTGATTTTAAGGGTCTCCGGCAGGAGGGAGATGGTGTTGGCCTGGTAGGTAAAGCCCTCGTCCAGTTCCCCCGTGAATTCGACCTTCACAGGCACATCCGGATTCGTTTTTACCTCGCTGACCTTGACGGAGATCCGGGAGGGGGTGCTGCTGATCTCGCTGACGTCGCCTGTGGCAACGGTCTCCGGCAGGACGATGCTCCACGTAAGCTGATACTCTCCGCTGGCGGAAATACGCGAGACATCCGCCACCGCGGTCACGGTCTCATTGTTCAGTTCCTTCAGGTCGGACCGCCGCGCAAGCATCTTGACGCTGACCTTGGTATTCTCCCCGCCGGTCAGCATCAGGCCGCGGGCCGTCAGCGCATCCATGCCTTCAAACTGCACCGGGATTCCGCTGATCGTTGTGGAATCATCGGGATTCACCACGGTGACCGCGTAGAACCAGAGGCAGACGGACACGACCAGAGCCAGCAGGAACGCCAGTATCTTATGTTTCTGCATCCGAATCATCCTTTTCCTTCCGTTGTCTGCGCAGCAGCTTCAGGGGGTTGCGCGTCTTTGTTTCCTCTTTGGGCGCGAGCTCGTTGAGCAGGAGCTTTTCCAGCGTCTGCGGCGCCAGATGGCGCTTGAGCATGCCCGAAATCGCCACGGAAATCGTCCCCGTTTCCTCGGATACAATCACGACCACCGCGTCGGACACCTCACTCATGCCGATGCCGGCGCGATGACGGGTTCCGAGATCGCTGCTGATGTTGCGGTTTTCCGTCAGAGGAAGCACACAGCCCGCCGCCGCGATGCGCTCATTGCGGATGATCACCGCGCCGTCGTGCAGGGAGGCCTTCGTAAAGAAGATGTTTCTCAGCAGTTCGGAGGATACCCGTGCATCGATCACGGTGCCGGTTTTCTGATAGTCCTCCAGCGAGGTGGTGCGCTCAAACACGATCAGCACGCCGGTCCGCTCCCGCGACATGATCTCACAGGCTCTGACCGTCTCGCTGATCACGCGGTCAATGTTGCGCTGCTCCTCCTTCATGGAGAGAATCTCCCGGAAGGACTTGCTGCCGAGTTTTTCCAGCATCCGGCGCAGCTCCGGCTGAAACATAATCACCAGCGCGATCAGCCCGATCTCAAGGATCTTGTCGAGCAGGTAATTCATCAGATACATATTCAGCAGGCTGGTAGCCGCCGTCAGAAGCAGGATGATCACAATGCTCTTTGCAATCCGCGCCGAGCTGGTGGTCTGAAGCATCAGAATGATTTTATAGATCACAAAGGCCACCAACAGGATATCCACGACGTCCATGACCTGGATGGTCGGTACCAATGCGGCAAACTCTTTGAAGAAATTGATGATAGCTTCCATAGCAAAACTCCGCTCACTGCGTTGGGGCCTTCCCTCACGGCTCTGCGGCGGGAAAATCCCTACTTTATCTTTAAGATTATAGCCGATTTTCGCCGCAATAGCAAGTAGGAATCCGCGGTTTTTCCTTTCCGGCGGAAAATACTTTACCGCAGAGGCCCGCGAAACGGCGGATTTCCTCCTCCGTATTAAATGCGGAAAAGCTCAGGCGCACCGTTCCCGTGGTAAAGGTGCCGCCGCTGGTGTGAGCCACCGGCGCGCAGTGCAAGCCCGCCCGGACAGCGATGCCCAGCTCGCTCAGGCGCTGCGCCGCTTCCTCGCAGTCTATCCTCTCCGTCACAAAAGACACAACACCGCTCTGCGCCTCTCCGAAAAAGGGGCGGATCCCCTCCGTTCTCTCCAGAACGCTTCTCATTCGCCGCAGAAGGCGCCGCTCGTGAGAAAAAATCGCCTGCGGCGTTCTTTTCAGAACGTAACGGATTCCCTCAGCCAGACCTGCGATCCCGCAGACATTGTGCGTGCCCGCCTCCAACCGGTCCGGAAGGAAGTCCGGCATGGCCTGGTCGGCGGAATTGCTGCCCGTTCCGCCCTGTATCAGCGGTTCTCCTCCGTCCGCGCACAGCAGAATCCCCGTCCCCTGCGGGCCATAGAGCCCCTTGTGCCCGGGCATCGCAATAAAGGCCGCGCCGCTGTTTCTGAGGGAAACGGGCAGGGCTCCCGCCGCCTGCGAGGCGTCGAGGATGAGAGGAATCCCCCGTGCGCGGCACAGGCCGGCAATTTCCTCCACCGGCAGGATGTAGCCGAATACATTGGAAACGCAGGTGCAGACGGCGGCTTTCGTATCCGGCGTTAAGAGTCTGTCGAATTCCGCAAGCGTGTCCGCCGTGTCGAAAAGCCTGCGTCCGGCAACCGCCACCTCCGCGCCCAGCGCATAGAGCGGCCG
>CAJMQR010000034.1 GCA_905215665.1 uncultured bacterium
GGGAGGGTATCCACGGCGCTGCTGGCGGAAAAATAGGCATCCAAAATGTCTCTGGCGATTTGTGCCAGCTTGCTGCCTGCCGCGCCCTTTTCCACATAGACGGCGATGGAAATCTCGGGGTTGTTCGCCGGGGCGTAAAGGACAAAGGCGGCGTTATCCGAGCCGTTGCCGCCGTGTTCGGCGGTGCCGGTCTTGGAGCAGACGGCTACGTCATAGTCGTGCAAATAGTAATAAGAGGTGCCGTTTGCCCAGGTCACACCCAGACGCATGCCTTCCGTATAGGCGGCGTAGGCTTCGTCCGAGATCTGGAGCTGGCTTGCCACCTCGGGCTTGCTTTCATAGAGCAGTTCGCTGTAATCCGAGGACAGGACGCGCTGCAGGAAGGTTGCCTTATAGCGCGTGCCGTGATTTGCCAGCGCGGAGGTATAGCAGCAGAGCTGCATGGGGGTGAAGCGGTTTTCCGACTGGCCGATGGAGGCCGCGACGGTGTCCGCGTCATACCAGCCGTCATAGCCCTCTCCGTAGAGGGCTTTTTTTGTTTCGGCGTTGGCACGGCGGCCGATGGTCTCATTGAGCTCGACGCCGGTTGCTTCGCCCAGTCCCAGCGCCTTGGCGACCTCGTCGATCTTGGTGATACCGGTCAGATAGCCGACCTCATAGAAATAGTAGTTGCAGGAGACGGCGATGGCTTCCATCGCGTTGACATAGCCGTGCGTGGCGCGGGAGGTGGTGTAGAGCATGCAGCGGGGCGTGTAGCCCACGTCCTCAAAGCGCCGGTAAATGCCCTTGTCCTCGATCTCGACCCAGCGGCCGATGGTGCCGGAGTCAATGGCGGCAATGGCGGTGACCATCTTATAGGTGGAGCCGGGAGGATAGGCTGCCTGGAGCGCGCGGTTGTAAAGCGGGGCGTAGTCCTCCTCCAGCAGCTTGTTGTAATCCTTGGAGTAGGTCGCGGGGTTGAAAGTCGGATAGCTGGCACAGGCGAGAATCTCGCCGGTCTTGACCTGCTGCACGACCACCGCGCCGCCCTCGGCGTCGGAGCCGCTGCCCTCGCCCTCACGAAGACTGAGGATATGAGCCGCAAGGGAGTCCTCCGCAACCTTCTGCAGGTCGATGTCGATGGTCAGCTCAATGTTCTTGCCTGCCTGCGGCATCTTGCTGTAATACTCCTCCAGCACCGTGCCGTCGGAGGAGATGGTGGTGACGCGCGTGCCGTCCGTGCCGTGCAGCTCGTCTTCAAAGGCTTTTTCCAGGCCCTCCTTGCCGACATAGGCATCCATGGCATAGCCCTTTTCCTTGTAGATCTCGTATTCCTCCGCGTTCATCAGGCCGATACGGCCGAGGATATGCGCGGCATAGGTCGTGTTGTACTGCCTGACGGTGGAGGTCTCCACATTGGCGCCGGGGATGTTCAGCTCCGTGATGGCGGCCAGAGAGACGGCGTCCACGTCGTTGAGCAGCACATAGGTGGGCAGGGAGGTCCAGCGCCGCAGATCCAGCTCATAGCGGATGGAGATCACGCGCCGCGCTTCCTCCTCCGTCCAGTCGGCGGGCAGATTGTATTTGGCCTTCAGCCGGCGGATGAGCTGCGGAGCGGAAATGTCGCTGTCCCAGCCGCGCTCCTTCAGAAAGGTCTTGAAATAGCTGTTCCAGGTGGAGGAATAGTCATCCGTCGTGTATTCATAGGGCTTTTCCATGGTTACGGGGAAGTGATCCGTGATTTCCAGCCCCAGCTCATAGCAGAGATTGGCCAGCCTGCGCAGGTTTTCATTGGGCGTCTCGGCGCTGAATACTACGGCGTTGATGAGCGTCAGATTGTAGCTTGCGCGGTTGCCGATGAGCACCTTGCCGTTACGGTCGAGGATTTCGCCGCGCGCCGCGATGACGCGGGTGCGGTATTCCTGCGAACCGCTGGGAGTGCTGTCCAGCTCCTTGGCCTGCGTGATCTGCACGTCGAAGAGGCGGACAGCGAAAACACCGGCCATCAGCGCGATCAGAAGCACGAGCACGCCCACGCGAAAGGAAAATTTATGTTGATTCATAGCTTGCTCCGATTTTTGCGATGCATTTGACCAGCCAGTAAAGCAGCGGCTGGCTCAGGATGGACACGAGGACGCAGGGAATCAGTTGCTGCGTAAACAGCGAGACGGACATCTGGCCGAGGAAGTACTTGAGAAGGAAACAGAGCGCCTGATCACAGCAGAGAGCCAGAAAGCTGATGGCCAGACAGGGAAGAAAACGGTTGATGAGTACCGCGCGGCACAGAAGCGCGCCCAGCACCGGCACGACGGTCAACACCAGAATACTGACGCTTCCCTGATCGGCGCCGGACAGACACCAGAACACCGAGGCGATCAGGGCAAACAGTCCGCCGCGCTCCGCCCCCTCCCGCAGGCACACACAGGAGATGACGACGGGAACGAAGCTGGGATGGATGCCGAAGACGGTACGGTTGCCGAGAACGACGGTCTGCACCATCATGACGGTCAGAAACAGCAGGCTGTACAGTGCCCAGCGCAGGATCAGCAGCCACTGCCGGGGCGTGATATAGAGTTTATCCAGCAAGGCGACGACTCCTCTCCACGGTCACTGGCTGACATAGTCGGTGATGATAAAAACCTGCACCAGATCGTCAAAATCCGCCGCCGGCTGCAGAATGGCATATTTGGCGACGCCTGTTTCGTCGAAGCCCGCGTCCTCGATATAGCCGAGGATCAAATCCTTGGGATACACGGTGGAGCCGGTGGTGACGACCTGATCGTTGTTGCGCAGCACGGCCTCCGTCGGCAGGTAATTCATGCGGAGGCTGCCCGCGTTGCCGGTGGTGTAGGCGCCCTGCACCACGCCGGTATAGCCGGAGGAGGCAATGCAGGCGCTGACCTCCAGAGAGGTGTCCAGCACGGTAGTGATTGTGGCCCAGTTCCGGCCGACCTCGGTGATCAGACCGACCACCTGCCCGTATTCCGTCACCGCGACCATACCGGTGCTCAGACCGGAGTTGGTGCCCTTGCCGATGGTGAAGGTGCTTTTCCAGTTTGAGGAATCCCACGAGACAATGTAGGCGGCGCAGAAACGGTAATCCTCGTGTTCCTCACTCAGCCTCAGCAGCTCGCGCAGACGCTCGTTTTCGCGCTGGAGGGAATCGGCGCTGCGCACCTCGTCCTCCATGGAGGCGATACGCTGCTCCAGATAGGAATTCTTTGCCTCCAGCGCCTCGTAGTTGAAAATATAATTATAGTAGCGCTCGGCCTGACGGGTCAGCGCGCTGACGCCGCTGCGGATGGGCGTCAGGATCGCCTGAACCGTCCTTCCGCCCCAGACCGTGCCGGAGAGGGCCGCCGTAATGGCGGTAGCCGCCGCCAGCACGACGGCGAGAATCAGAATCAGCTTGACACGGCCGGATAGCTTTCGTTTCAACAGAAATCACCTCGCAGGCTCAGCAGCCCAGCAGTTTTACGCCGAAGCGCCGCAGCAGGATGGTCAGGGTGCAGACGGGAAGCCCCATGACATTGTAATAGTCCCCGTCCAGCCCCACGACAAACATGGCCGCGAGTCCCTGAATCCCATAGGCGCCGGCTTTGTCCATCGGCTCTCCCGTGGCGATGTAATTGCGGATCTCCGCATCCGACAGCGCACGGAAACGCAGTGTGGTTGCGACGGTCAGATTCTCCGTGCGGTCGCCGCCGAGAACTGTCAGTCCGGTCAGTACCTGATGGTCGCGGCCGGAGAGACGGCGCAGCATGGAGAAGGCTTCGCTCTCGGAGCGGGGCTTTCCCATGGTCAGTCCGTCGCAGACCACGATGGTGTCCGCGCCGATGATGATGTCGTCGGGATGGCATGTGCCGCGCACGGCCTGCGCCTTTGCAAGGCTGACGCGGGCGACCTCGTCGGCGGGATTCGCGAAGGGATCCATCTTTTCATCGATTTTGCTTGTTTTTACCGTAAATTCAACGCCCATACGCGCCAGCAGTTCACTGCGGCGGGGAGACTTTGATGCAAGGATGATAGCCATATTGACCTCCTGTTTATTCAACACCGCGCAGATACAGACCACGGGTGCAGGCGCCCGGGTCGAAGGAGGCGCCTTGTGTCCATGCGGACAGGACGCTGTTGACCTCGCCGGTGTTCTCCGTGGTGAAGGACAGGCGCAGCGCCCAGAGACCGATTCTGCGCACGTTTTCTTTCTTGTCCAGTAAATAGAGCTTCTTCCCGTTGAGGACGACACTTCGACAGGTGCCGCAGTCGCGCACCACGCGGAATTCCTCCCCCATCCGATCCACAAGCTTGACGGGGCCCGCATGGCAGGTGCAGGCGCCGGTGCGGTTTTTGATGATGCAGTTTTCCGTCAGCATCAGGGGCAGCCGCCCGTAGACGATCATCTCCGTCGGAAGCGGCTTGGAGATGTCGCGAAGCTGGGGAAGCGACAGCTCGAAGGACGCGGTGCAGGAGACGAAGCCCAGATGCCGGAGCGTCTCCATCGCGCGGGAGTTGAAGACGTTCATGCCAAAGTCCGCGGCGGGCTCCATGCCGCGCGAAAGCACCAGCGGAAGATGGCCGAGATTGCCGATCAGGACCCGGCGGATGCCGAGCGACGCGGCATTTTCCAGTGCGTCCAGCACGCCGCGGGTTTCGTCGTCGCGGATGACGCGGGGCAGCGTCACGGCAAGCTCCTGCTCCTTGGCAAGCCTGCGGAAGAGATCGGACTGTTCGGAGACTTCGGAAAGGGGAACGTAGATCATTGCGGGATGCAGGCGCAGCATCTGCGGCGTGATCTGCGCGGCTTTCAGGACGCTGACGGTCAGCGCCGGCTGCGCTTTCTGACCAAAGAATTTGGACGGCTCGTGATATGCGCCGATCTCCGGGGCGGCGCGCCTTCCGCGGACGGCGGAAAGGTGCGCCAGTACCTCACGGCGCAGCCGGTTGAGCTCGGCGGCGGGAATGCTCAGACCGGGATCGACCACGCTGCGCACGGAGCGGCAGACGAAGGGCGTTCCGCCGGTTTTGGACAGACGCGCCGCAAGCTCCTCCGGCGTGACGGCGCGCCGCTGAGCTTCCTCCGGCGGCTGGCCCTGGGCCTTGCAGATGTTGCCGTCGTCGTCCTGCACGGCGAGCATCAGATTCTGGCCGCGGGTGGCGATGGCATAGAACTGCACAGGCACCCTCTGCGGCTCGATGGACTCATAGGTCGCGCGCGCTGCTTGCAGCAGCGCCTTGTTTTCCTGCTCCGGCAGGCGCGTGCCGAACATCTGGCGGCCCGGAGCACCTTCGTAGTATCCCTGCGTGAAGCCCTGACGGGAAAAAGCAGCGCGCAGCGCCTCCATCTGTTCCCGTCCCACGCCGGCGCCGTCCAGCGCACTGCGGTAAATGCCGGTTACGGTGGCAACGTATTCCGGCCGCTTCATGCGGCCTTCAATCTTGATGCTGGCGACACCCATGCGGTCCAGCTCGTCCAGATAGCGGATCAGACAGTTGTCCCGCAGGCTCAGGGGATACTTCTCCTCAAAACGGTCGTAACCATAGGGGAGGCGGCAGGGCTGGGCGCACTGGCCGCGGTTCCCCGAACGGCGGCCGATGACGGATGACATATAGCATTGCCCGGAGCAGGACATGCACAGCGCACCATGGACAAACACTTCGATTTCGATGGGGCTGTTGCGGCAGATAAAGGCGATGGCGTCCCGCGGCAGTTCTCTGGCCAGTACCACACGTGAGAGCCCAAGCGCGGCGGCCTCGCGGACGCCTTCGAGTGAGTGAAGACTCATCTGGGTGGAAGCATGCAGGGCGACCTTCGGCGCGATCTGCCTGCAAAGGGAGACGATGCCGAGATCCTGCACGATAAAGGCGTCGACGCCCGCGCGGGCGGCTGCGGCGATGTATTCCGCGGCGGAAGGCATTTCGCGGTCCGTGACCAGCGTGTTGAGCGTCAGATGGACGGCGACCCCGCGCACGTGGCAGTAGCGCACCACCTCAGGCAGCTCGTCCAGTGTGAAATTTCTTGCGCCGCGGCGCGCATTGAAGCTGTCAACGCCGAGATAGACCGCGTCTGCGCCGTTACAGACGGCGGCGTGCAGGGCGTCGGACGAGCCTGCGGGAGAAAGTAGTTCGAGCATATGGAAAACCCCGTTTACGGAAGGATAAGGTCAATTCAAAAGCACGAATCCGTGCAATCTGTATTATAGCATAAAACCGGGGCGGAAAGCTAGAATCCGCGGATTTTTTCCCTACAATTTTCGACAGAAAATTCGGCATTTTCACCATAGCGCGGGAAAAAGCGGGGAGAAACGGGGGAAACACAATCTGTGGCCGCTAGGTAGACATAATACCACAAATTGTCTCGCGAAACAAATCGAAAAGAGGGAATTTCTGCGTGGATTCCCACAGGAATCAGACCCAAACAGGACGTGTTACAGGATAAGCCGGACCGTGGCCAGCAGACCGGCGCAGAAAACCGCAGAAAAATTTGTAGATTTTCAACAGTTTCCACATAAAATAACAGAAGGGAAAAGTATTTCCAACCTGAGCGCGGCATGAGGATTGCATATCTGGCAAAAATATGCTATAATATCACCTACGGTGTCCGCAGGCGGCATACGACTGCGTCACGCCGTCTGCGGTAGCTTGCGTATTTTTCGGAGGCTTTGTATGAAGCGTTACAAATTTCGTACCTATCTGGTTCTGACCCTGCTGTGGCTGGCGATGGTACTTCTGCAGGCCTGTCTTCCCGGCGAGGCCAGCTATGCGGAGAGCAACGGCGTCCTCGCGCTGGCGCATGTGGTCTTTCCGTGGCTGACGCATGCCGTCCTGCGCCGTGCGGCGCACCTGATCGAGTATTTCCTTCTGGGCTTCTTTATGGCCGGAACCTTCTGTCATGCCCGGAAATTCACGCTGTTCAAGCCCATGTTTTTCTGCCTGCTGACGGCGCTCTGCGACGAGACGGTGAAAATCTTCATCGCCGGACGCGTGGCGCAGATCAGCGATATCTGGCTGGATTTTGCCGGCGCCATGGCGGGCATCCTGCTGATGTGGCTCATTTCCGCAATAAAAAGACGTTAATACATGAAAGAAGGTCCCCAATATGTGTGATTCCTGTAAGAAAAAATTCTATATCACCACGCCGATCTATTATCCGTCGGATAAGCTTCACATCGGTCACACCTACTGCACGGTAGCCACCGACACCATGGCGCGCTACAAGCGCCTGCGCGGCTATGACGTGATGTTCCTCACCGGCACCGACGAGCACGGCCAGAAGATCGAAACGAAGGCCGCCGCCGCAGGTATCACGCCGAAGGAGTTTGTCGACCGCATCGTCACCGGAGAAAAGGGCGTCCTTGATCTCTGGAAGCTGATGAACATCTCCTATGACCGTTTTATCCGCACCACGGATGACTACCACGTCGAATCCGTGCAGAAAATCTTCCGCAAAATGTATGAAAAAGGCGACATCTACAAGGGCACCTATCAGGGGATGTACTGCACACCCTGCGAATCCTTCTGGACGGCCAGCCAGCTTAAGGACGGCAAATGCCCGGACTGCGGCCGCGAGTGCCAGCCCGCGGAGGAAGAAGCCTACTTTTTCCGCCTCTCCAAATACGCTCAGCCCGTGCGCGAGCTGCTGCTGAACACGGATTTTCTGGAGCCGCGCAGCCGCGTCAACGAGATGGTCAACAACTTCATCGATGCCGGTCTGGAGGATCTGTGCGTCTCCCGCACCAGCTTCAAATGGGGCATCCCGGTGGACTTTGATCCCGGCCATGTGGTCTATGTCTGGGTGGACGCGCTGTTCAATTACACCACCGCTCTGGGCCTGTTCAATGACCGCTATGACGACTATGAAAAATACTGGCCGGCGGACGTGCATTTCGTCGGTAAGGAGATCGTCCGCTTCCATTCCATTATCTGGCCGGCCATGCTCATGAGCATGGGTATGCCCCTGCCGAAAAAAGTCTTCGGTCACGGCTGGCTGCTTCTGGGCGGCGGCAAAATGTCCAAATCCAAGGGCAATGTGGTCGATCCCTATCTGCTGGCCGAGCGCTACGGCACGGACGCTCTGCGCTTCTTCCTGCTGCGCAGCTTCCCCTTCGGCTCGGACGGCAACTTCTCCAACGAGCTGCTGATCTCCTGCATCAATACGGACCTTGCCAACGACCTCGGAAACCTTGTCTCCCGTACCGTCGCCATGGTGCAGAAGTATTTCGGCGGGAAGCTTCCTGCGGAGCAGATCGGCTGCCCCGAACAGGACGCCGCGCTGACGGAGATGGCCGCTGCGCTGCATGAAAAATACGAGGAGCAGATGGAGCATTTCATGTTCCACAATGCTCTGAACGAGGTCTTTACCGTCATTTCCCGCGCCAACAAGTATATTGACGAGACGGCGCCCTGGATTCTTGCAAAGGACGAGGTCAACCGCCCCCGGCTGGCGCGCGTGATGTATCAGCTTCTGGAGACAATCCGCATCTGCGCCGGGATGCTCCTGCCCTTCATGCCGCAGACGGCGGAGGAAATCCTGCGCCGCATCGGCGCGGGGAATACGGACTGGGACAGCCTGTGTTCCTTCGGCGTGCTTCCCGTAGAAGCCGCCGTGCAGGCAGGCCCCGCGCTCTTCCCCCGCATCGATCTGGAAAAGGAGCTTGCCGAGCTTGAGAAGATCGAGAAGGCCGCTGCCGCTCCGCAGGAGGCACCGCTTCCGGAGCCGCTGCCCCCGGTCAGCTTCGACGAGTTCTGCAAGGTGGAGATGACCGTTGTGAAGGTTCTCTCCTGCGAGAATGTCAAAAAGTCCGAAAAGCTCCTGAAGTTCAGCCTGGACGACGGCACCGGCACACCCCGGCAGATTCTCTCTGGCATCGCGAAATACTACAAGCCGGAGGAGCTGGTGGGCAAGACCTTGGTCGCGGTGACCAATCTGCCGCCCCGCAAAATGATGGGGCAGGAGTCCCGCGGGATGCTGCTGTCCGCCGAGCGCGGCGATAAGCTGAATCTTGTGATGCTGGACGACAAAATCCCCGCCGGTTCCCGGCTGGTGTAAGCGATTATTGCGAATATCCTAAACGGCGCAGGTCAGTCACTGACCTGCGCCGTTTTTCTTCTCATGGACTTCAGCTCGATCACATCCGCTTCAACATAGAGAGACTCCGCCTGAAGCAGCGCCGCGCGGAGCGCGCGGGCGTAGGGAAGTGCCAGCGGGATGCGCTCCAATGGCTCGATCACCCCGTCCACTGCGCCGCACAGCACGGCGTACATTTTCTGATAATCTGCCATGACTGCCTCCTTAAATTACCCGAATATAGGTAACTCAAGAATACCAAAATAAACGCCGGATGTCAACCCGTATTCGGGTAATCTTGCCTGTTTTTACTGTTATTCTATTTTTAACCCAAAAACGGGTAAGAACAGAAACGGAGATTGCCAATGGAATACTCTTCTCTCTACGTCCGGCGAATCCGGGAGCTTTGCCGTCAGCGCGGCATCACAATCAACAAGCTGGCGACAATGAGCGGCATCAAGCAATCGACGCTGGACAACATCGTCCGGGGCCTGACAAAGAACCCCCGCGTCATGACACTGCACAGGATCGCGCTGGCCTTTAACATGACGCTCGCGGAATTTTTGGATTTTAAAGATTTGAACGACTATGCCTTTGATGAGGACGAAGCATGATGCAGAAACCGGCCGCGGCCGGAATATCGTGGATCGTCTGCACGGTCTGCGCGAAGCGCAGCAGCGATGAAACAAGCCCGCCATGCGCACGCATGGCGGGCTTTGCAGACTGTCAAAAAACCTTTTTGGCCAAAGGTTTCGGAGGGAAGAAAAGTGTGAAAGGAAACCGTCAGGGTTTCCTTTCGCGTTCAATCACCCGCCGCAG
>CAJMQR010000035.1 GCA_905215665.1 uncultured bacterium
TTAGATTTCCATGATGACCGGCAGGATCATCGGATTGCGTTTGGTGTTCTTGAAGAGGAACTGGCTCAGGTCGCCCTTGATGGTGGACTTGATCGTTGCCCAGTCGGAGATGTTGTGCGACTGGCAGGTTTCCAGAGAACGTGCCGCGACCATCCTCATGGCGTCCATCAGGTCCTCGTTGTCCTTCATATAGACGAAGCCGCGGGTGATGATGTCCGGGCCGGAGAGGACAGAGCCGTCCTCGCTGGAGAGGTTGACGCACACCACGATCATGCCGTCCTGTGCCAGATGCTTGCGGTCGCGCAGAACCACGCTGCCGACGTCGCCAACGCCGGTGCCGTCCACAAGGATTTTTCCGGCGGGTACCACGCCGCCGAGCTTGCAGGTCTTGGGCGTGCACTCAATGACGCGCCCGATGTCGCTGATGATCACATTCTTCGGCGCCATGCCCATCTGGCGGGCAAGGGCGGCGTGCTTCTGCAGATGCCGCTGCTCCCCGTGGACGGGAATGAAAAACTTCGGTTTTGTCAGCGCATGGATGATCTTCAGCTCCTCGCAGCAGGCGTGACCGGAAGCGTGCAACCCCTCGAGCTTGTCGTATACGACATCCGCGCCCTTGCGGTACAGCTCGTTGATGATGCGCGAGACGGCCTTTTCGTTGCCGGGGATCGCGGAGGCCGAGATGATCACATGGTCCCCCGGCTGGATCTCCACCTGCCGGTGGCTGGAAAAGGCCATGCGGTACAGAGCGGACATATCCTCACCCTGCGAGCCGGTGGAAACAATGACCAGCTTGTCCTTGGGAATGGACTTGATCTGATTGATGTCCACCAGTGTGCCGTCCGGAATGTGCAGATAGCCCAGCTCCGTGGAGACCTTGAGAATGTTTTCCATGCTGCGGCCGGTGACGGCGACCTTCCGCCCATAGCGGTGGGCGATGGACAGCACCGCCTGAATCCGGTGCATATTGGAGGCAAAGGTTGTGACGATGATGCGGTTTTTGCAGCCCTTGAAATGGCGGTCCAGACTGTCGGCAACCATGGATTCCGAGGGGGTGTAGCCCTGCCGCTCAACATTGGTCGAGTCGCACAGCAGCGCATAAACGCCCTCCTTGCCCAGCGTACCGAAACGGCCGAGGTCGATCATACCGTCTTCGGAGGTCGCATCGATCTTGAAGTCGCCCGTCATGACGACCGTCCCCACCGGGGTTTTGATGGCAAAGGCGACGGCGTCGGCGATGGAGTGGTTGACGTGGATGAACTCGACGGTAAAGCATCCTGCCTTTACGACGTCTCCGGGCTTATGGGTCACAAGCTTTGCCTTTGAGAGAAGCCTGTGCTCCTCCAGCTTCAGCTTGACGAGTCCAAGCGTCAGGGGGGTGGCGTGAACCGGCGCGTTGATTGCCTGCAGGACGTAGGGCAGGGCGCCAATGTGGTCCTCATGCCCGTGGGTGATGAAGAAGCCGCGCAGCTTCTTCTGGTTTTTGACGAGGTAGGTTACGTCAGGGATGACCAGGTCGACGCCGTACATATCGTCCTCCGGAAAACCGAGGCCGCAGTCCACAACGATCATGTCCTGACCGTACTCCAGCACAGTCATATTCTTGCCGATCTCGTTCAGACCGCCAAGAGAGATTATTTTCAGTTTTTCTGCCAAATGATCTGCTCCTTTCGCAAATTCTTAAAAAAATATATGTAGGGGTGTTTCCACCGCCCGTTCAGACATGGAAGGGATGTCCGCAGGAGAGGCGTCCTCTGCCGGAGGCGCGGCAGCCGGTACGTTCCGCAGAATCAAATGCAGACGCCTGTCCTTTCTTATTATAACATGGAACCAGTATAAAGTATACATTTTTTTCAAATCGGGGAAAATCTCTGAAAGAAAGAGTGGAAAAGCCGGACGGGATTTGCTATAATAATATAACTTATATGAAAACGCAGGCTCATTTCGAAAGACGAAAGGAGTGAGTGGCTTGAATAAAAAGCTGCGCCGGCTGGTTCAGCCCAGCATGGTGATGTATTTTGTTGTAATGGCGCTTTTCTGCGTCGCGGCGCTGGTGCTGAGGCATTATGTTCTTGCGGCGGCGGAGGCGGGCGTGACGCTGCTGCTTCTCGGATGCAGCTATTGGCTCAATGCCCGGCGGAAACGGGCGCTGGCCGCGTATGTCCGTTCCTCCAGCGAACTGATGAACCGCGCCTCCGGCGAGGTACCCTTCCCGGTGGCGCTGGTCAAGCTGAACGATAACGAGCTGGTCTGGTGCAACAAGGCGTTTTCCACGCTGGCAGAGCTGCGCGAGACGATGATCGCGCCGCGGATCACGGAGATCTTTCCGGGCTTTTCCATGCAGTGGCTCACGGGCGGCAAGCCGCAGAACGGCACCGAGCTTCGTTACCGCGACCGCCGTTATCGCGTCAGCGGTACGATCCTGCCGGAAAAGGACACCCGCTCCGGCGTGGTGCTGGCCATGATCTATCTGCTGGATCTGACGGAGCTTTTGCAGGTGCGCGACGAGTACATCCGTTCCCGTCCCATTGTGTCCATTCTTCTGGTGGACAACTATGACGAGCTGACCAACAATCTGTCCGACGCTGCCGTTTCCGGCCTGAACGCGGAGATCGATACCAAGATCAACGAGTGGACGGACGGCTACGGCGGCCTGCTGCGCAAGGTGGAGCGCAACCGCTACCTCTTCCTGACAGAGGCCAGACACCTGTCCAGAATGGCAGAGGCCAAATTCTCTCTGCTGGAATCCATGCGCACGGTGACGAATCCCGCCGGCATCCCCGCGACGGTCTCCATCGGCGTGGGCAAGGACGGCGTGGATTTCAAGGAGGACTACGATTTTGCGGCGCTGTCCATTGAAATGGCACTTTCCCGCGGCGGAGACCAGGCGGTCATCAAGGACCGCTATGATTTCACGTTTTTCGGTGGCCGCAACAAACAGGGCGAGCGCCGGACAAAGGTAAAGTCACGCGTTATGGCATCATCCCTGTCCGAGCTGATTGTCCAGTCCAGCCGGATCTTTGTCATGGGGCATAAAATGGCGGATCTGGATGCGGTCGGCGCGGCAGCGGGCATCTGCTGCATGTGCCGGAAAAAGGGAAAAAAAGCCAATATTGTCCTCGATCCCGGCGCCAATGTGGCCGGCCAGCTTCTGGAGCTGCTGCGGCCCCTGCCGGAATACCACGACTGCTTTATCACGGGGCAGGAGGCTCTGCTGGCGGCGGATGCCAAAAGCCTGCTCATCGTGGTGGATACCAACCGGCCGGATCAGGTCGAGTGCAAACCCCTGCTGGAGTCCATCCGGCGGGTCGTCGTCATCGACCACCACCGTCGCGCGGCGGATTATATCGAGCAGGTTGTGCTGAACCTGCATGAGCCCTTTGCCTCCTCCGCTTCGGAGCTGGTGACGGAGCTTCTGCAGTATGCCGTGGAAATGACCGACATTCTGACGCAGGAGGCGGCGGCGCTGCTGGCCGGCATCGTGCTGGACACCAAAAACTTCGGCGTGCGCACCAGCAGCCGTACCTTTGAGGCCGCGGCCTTCCTGCGGCGCATCGGCGCGGATACCGTGGAGGTCAAAAAGCTCTTCCAGAACGATCTGCCCTCCACCGTGGCCCGTTACAGGATCATTCAGAATGCCCGGTTGTACCGGGACAAAATTGCGATTTCCGCGCTGGATTATACCGCCTCGCGCACCATTGCGGCGCAGGCGGCGGACGAGCTTCTGAACATTTCGGGGATTGAGGCGTCCTTTGTCCTCTACCCGCAGGACGGCCAGACGATCATCTCCGCCCGTTCCATAGGCGATGCGAACGTGCAGGTGATTCTGGAGCCTCTGGGCGGCGGCGGCAATGCCGCCACGGCGGGCGCGCAGGTCAAAAACCATACGGTTTCGGAGACAGTGGAGGAGCTTGTCGAGTCCATCGATCGTTTTTATGAAAAATAAAGGAGGAAGCATCCATGAAAGTGATTTTGCAGCAGGATATTCGGGGAAAGGGCAAGCGCGGCCAGATGATCGAGGTTTCCGACGGCTATGCCCGCAACTATATGCTGCCCCGCAAGCTGGCCGTGGAGGCCACGCCCGATAATGTCAACACCATGCGCATGAACGACAAGGCGCAGCAGGAGAAGCGCCAGCGTGAGCGCGAGGAAGCTTTTGCGATTTCCGCCCGCATGAAAGAGTTGACCGTGACCGTCCGGGCCAAGGGCGGCGGCGCCGGCCGGCTGTTCGGCTCCGTGACGACGCAGGAAATTGCCGACGCGCTGCAGAAAGAACACGGCATCGCGCTGGACAAGCGCCGGATTGTGCTGGAGGAGCCGATCAAGACCGTCGGCACCTATACCGTCAAGTGCAAGCTGGGCTATGAAATTACCGCCGAGCTGAAGGTCCGAATCGAGGAAATCTGAGAAAAAAAGAGAACCCAGAAAGGGAGGGAGTTCCATGCCCACGGAGGAGCTGCTGTCCAGGCAGGCGCCCCATTCGCCGGAAGCGGAGCAGTCCGTGCTCGGCTCCATGCTCATCGACAGCCGGTGTGTCAGCGAGGTAGTGGGCATCGTACGCCCTGACGACTTCTATCTGCAGGTAAACCGCGAAATTTACGAGACGATCTACGAGATGTTCAGCTATTCTCAGGTCATCGACCCGGTGACGGTGCTGGACAAGATGCGCGAGCGCGGCGTCTTTGACGAACAGAGCTCCGCCAAATACCTGATGCAGCTCATGGAGATCACGCCGACGGCTGCGAACGTGAAGCAGTATGCCATGATCGTCCACGACAAGGCGCTGCTGCGCAATCTCTCGGAGACGGCGTCGGGCATTATCGAGACGGTCTACGAGGGCGCCGGTTCCGCGCAGGATATTCTGGAGGCGGCGGAGAAGCGTATTTTTGCCCTGCGCCGCGGCAATACCAACGAATCGCTGGAGCATGTCGGCACCATTCTCCTGAAGGTCTTTGACCGCCTGACGGAGATGTCGGAGTCCGGCAGCGATATTTCGGGCCTTTCCACCGGCCTGCGCGATCTGGACAAGTTTATCAGCGGCCTGAACAAGACCGATCTGGTTCTGCTTGCGGCCCGTCCCGGCATGGGCAAGACCTCCATGGCCCTGAACATTGCGCTGAACGTGGCAAAGAAAAACCCGAAGCGCACCGTCGCTTTCTTTTCCCTGGAAATGTCCAAACAGCAGCTTGTCACCCGCCTGATCTCCAACGAGAGCTTTGTGGACAACAAAAAGCTCACCACGGGCCAGCTTTCCGTGGACGAGTGGAGCAAAATCGGCATCGCGGCCTCCGCGCTTGCGCAGACGGACCTCCGCGTGGACGACAATCCCTCGCTCACCGTTGCGGAGATGAACGCCAAATGCCGACGCATCGACGATCTGGCGCTGGTCATCATCGACTATCTGCAGCTTATGGTTTCCGCCGGCGGCAAGAGCAACGCCGGGGAAAACCGCCAGCAGGTGGTCTCGGACATCTCTCGCAGCCTGAAGATCATGGCCAAGGAGCTGAATGTGCCGGTGCTGTGCCTGTCCCAGCTTTCCCGTGCGAATGAAAGCCGGCAGGACAAGCGGCCCATGCTTTCGGACCTTCGTGAATCCGGCGCCATTGAACAGGACGCGGACGAAGTCATGTTCCTCTATCGCGAGGACTATTATAATAAGGATACTGAAAAGCAGAACGTTGCCGAGTGCATCGTGGCGAAGAACCGCCACGGCGAGACCGGCACCGTGGAGCTTCAGTGGCTGCCGCAGTTTACGACCTTCGCGGACAGGGAATGGAGGCACAATGAAGGCTGAGATGCTTTCGTGGTGCCGCCGGACGAAGCTGTTTTCCGCGGGGGATCGCGTGATCTGCGCGGTTTCCGGCGGTGCAGACTCCATGGCGATGCTGTGGTGTCTGCATTGCCTGCAATCGGAGCTTTCCATTCGGGTGGAGGCGGCGCATTTCAATCACCGGCTGCGCGGTGCGGAATCCGACCGGGACGAGGCCTTTGTCCGGGAATTCTGCACGTCGCACGGCATCGCGCTCACCGTCGGCGCGGCGAACCCCGAGGACTACGGCGCGTCGGGGGTGGAGGAAACCGCCCGCCGCCTGCGCTATGCTTTTTTTGAAACGCTGGACTGTGACAGGCTGGCAACCGCCCACACCGCCGACGACAATGCCGAGACGGTGCTTGTGAACCTGCTGCGCGGTACGGGGCTGCGGGGGCTGTGTGGCATCCCGCCGGTGCGCGGCAGAATTGTGCGGCCGCTGCTCTTTGCCCGCCGGCAGAACATCCTCGATTATCTGCGGACGCAGGGGATTCCCTTCGTGGAGGATTCCACCAACGGGCAGGACGCCTATCTGCGCAACCGCCTGCGGCACCATGTGCTTCCGCTGCTGTGCGCGGAAACGCCGGACTTTCCCTCCCGACTGACGGAGCAGACGCTCCTGCTGCGCAGCGAGGACGCCTATCTGGACGAACTGGCGCGGGAGCTGCTGGGAAAGGCCGAAGCCGGCGAGGATCTCTGGGACTGCCGCCCCCTGCGGGATGCGCCGGAAGTTCTGCGGAGACGGGCGATCCGGCTGCTTTTGCGCCGCCATTATCCCAGCGATGTTTCCCAGAGCCATGTTGCCTCGGTGCAGCGGCTGCTCTTTGCGGCTTCCCCCTCGGCGGAAATCTGCCTGCCGGGAGGACTGGTGGCCAGAAGAGTCTATGAGAATTTGACCGTCGCGGAGAGGAAGCCGCCGGAGCTGCCCTGTATTCCGCTTCAGGTGCCCGGCCAGACGTGCCTTCCGTCGCGGAATCTGAAGATTCTGTGTACGATCGAGGATTTTTTTGTAAAATCGGAAAATACCCCGTTTCAATTTGCAATAAAATATGATATCATAAAAAATCATACGATTACCGTGCGCTCCCGCCGGACCGGGGATGTCATCAGCCTTCCCAACGGATGCCGGACAACGCTGAAGAAGCTGCTGATCGACCGCAGGATCCCCCGTGCGGAACGCGGAAGCCTCTGCGTTTTTGCCGCCGGTCAGAAGGTGCTGGCGGTGGAGGGAATCGGCACGGACTATTTCAGTCGGCCTGCGGCAGGGGAGCCTGCCCTGATTATACAACTAGAGAAAGAGGAGATGTACCATGATACAAGACATTGCGCGCGTTCTGATTTCTGAGGAGCAGCTCAAGACTCGTATTGCGGAGCTGGGCAAGCAACTGGCGGCGGAATACGAGGACAAGGAGCCGATCTTCGTCGGCGTGCTGAAGGGTGTTGTCAACTTTTTTACGGATATGGTTCGGGCGACTCCGATCCGCTGCCAGTATGATTTTCTGGCGGTCTCGTCCTACGGCTCCGGTACCACCAGCAGCGGTGAGGTAAAAATGCTCAAGGATGTTTCCTGCGATATTCACGGCAGGCATGTCGTGATTCTGGAGGACATACTCGACACCGGACTTACCCTGAAATTCGTGCGCGAGCATCTGCTGGCCATGGGGCCTGCCTCTTTGAAGATCTGTACCCTCCTCGACAAACCGGAACGCCGCAAGGTCGATATCTACGCGGACTATGTCGGCTTCACGATCCCGAATGAATTTGTGGTGGGCTATGGCCTGGATTACCAGGAATTCTACCGCAATCTTCCTTTTGTGGGCGTCCTGAAACCGGAGGTCTATTCCAAATAAAGGAGCAAGGACTTGAGTAAACGTTCAAAACTTTTTTCCATTCTGATTTATACCCTCATCTTTGCCTGCATCATGATCCTGTGCTACAATCTGCTCAGCGGACCCAAGGCAAAGGAGGTTACCTATTCCGAAATGTGCGCCCTCTTCCGCGGAGAAAAGGTGAAATCCTTCACCTTTGAGGACAACGTCATTACGATGGAGCTGTCCGAGCCGATGCAGGACGGCGCGACCAAGGTTGAGCATGAGCTTGCCAGCCTGAGTATCTTCTACGAGGATCTGGGCGAGACCATTCAGGAGCAGAGCGAGGCGGGTACCTTAAAGGAATATAACTATGTCCCTCTCAAGGGCACACCCTGGTATATCCAGCTCCTGCCCTACGCCCTGCTGATGGTGATCCTGATTGCCTCCATGTATTTCCTGATGGTTCGCGCCGGAAGGGGAGACGGCGGCGCGCTCAAATTCGGCAAGGCCAACGTCCGCGTCGGTTCCGGCGAGAAGAAGGTCACCTTTGCGGACGTCGCCGGCGCGGAGGAGGAAAAGCAGGAGCTGGAGGAGATCGTCGATTTTCTCCGCAACCCGCAGAAGTATCGCCGCATTGGCGCGAAAATTCCCAAGGGCGTACTGCTGGTCGGCCCTCCGGGCACCGGCAAAACGCTGATCGCCAAGGCCGTCGCAGGCGAGGCGGGCGTGCAGTTTTTGTCGATCTCCGGCTCTGACTTTGTCGAGCTGTATGTCGGCGTCGGCGCCAGCCGCGTGCGAGACCTGTTCGAACAGGCCAAGAAGGGCGCGCCCTCCATCATCTTTATTGACGAGATCGACGCCGTCGGCCGGCGCCGCGGCGCAGGTCTGGGCGGCGGCCACGACGAGCGGGAGCAGACCCTCAACCAGCTCCTTGTGGAAATGGACGGCTTCGGCAGCAACGAGGGCGTTATTGTCATGGCGGCCACGAACCGGCAGGACATCCTTGACCCGGCGCTGCTGCGTCCCGGCCGCTTTGACCGGCAAATCTATGTCAGCGCGCCCGACGTCAAGGGCCGCGAGGAGATTCTCAAGGTACACGCCCGGGATAAGCAGCTTGCGGAGGATGTGGATCTGAAGGTGATCGCCCGTTCCACCGGCGGCTTTACCGGCGCGGATCTGGCAAACCTTCTCAACGAAGCTGCGCTGTATGCCGCGCGTCATAATTCTCCCGTCATCACCATGCAGGCTCTGGAATCCTCCATCCTCAAGGTGATCGCCGGCCCGGAGAAGCGCAGCCGCGTCAGCCTGCAGCGGGATCTGCGCATGACCGCCATCCATGAGGCGGGGCATGCCGTGGCAACGTATTTCCTGCCCACCCAGGACCCCGTGCATCAGATCACGATCGTCCCCAGAGGCCGGACGCTTGGCATGACCATCAGCCTGCCGGAGGAGGAGAGCACCCACCTGACGCGCAACCAGATGTACGAGCAGATCGTCACCCTGCTGGGCGGCCGCGTAGCGGAAAAGCTGGAATACGACGATGTATCCACAGGCGCCTCCAACGATCTGCAGCGTGCGACGAAGATTGCCCACGATATGGTTGCGAAGTTCGGCATGAGCGCGCGTATCGGCTCGGTGTCCTTTGACAACGACGACGAGATTTTTGTCGGGCGGGATTACGAGCGTACCAAGTCCTATTCCGAGCAGACGGGCGCGCAGATCGACGAGGAAATCAAAAACGTGATCGACCGCGCCTATGCGCAGTGCATGCAGATTCTGAAGGACAACGCAGGAAAGCTGCATGAGATCGCGCAGTTCCTGCTGGAGCATGAGACGATGAGCCGCAGACAGTTTGAAGCGTGCATGCGCGGAGAACCCATTCCCGACACCGCCGAGGGCTTCTTCGACGAG
>CAJMQR010000036.1 GCA_905215665.1 uncultured bacterium
GACGGAGTGACCGTCATTGAGGACTGCTATAACGCCGGGCCGGAATCCATGCGCGCCGCGTTTCAGGTCCTGGAGGATACGAAGGCCGCGGGCCGGCGAATTGCCGTGCTGGGCGGCATGCTGGAACTGGGGGATCACGCGCCGCAGGCGCATTATGAGGTCGGCAAGGCCGCCGCACAGGCCGCTGATCTGCTCTTTGCCTACGGTTCTAACAGCGAACAGTATGTAAAGGGCGCACGGGAGAAGGGAATCATCGCGGAAGAATATCCGACGCATGAGGCGCTTGCCGAAGCGCTGAAGCGCACGGTGCGGGCGGGAGATGTCCTGCTTGTAAAGGGCAGCAGGGGAATGCGTATGGAGCGCGTTCTGGAGCTGTTCAAGAACAAAGGCTAAAATGGGGGAAATCGTATGTTTAACCAACCACTGCTCATGGTGCTCATTTCGCTGGTCGCCGGTTTTGTGCTGGCGGTCGTACTGGGAAAACTCCTGATTCCGGCGCTGCGTGCGCTGAAGGCGGGACAGTCGATCCGTGAGATCGGACCGAAATGGCACAACGGAAAAGCCGGTACCCCGACCATGGGCGGCCTGATGTTTATTGCGGCGTCTCTGCTGTGTATTGTCACCGGCTGGCTTGCGGCAGGTAGGGAGAGCCATTCCCATCTGCTGGTGCTGGCTCTGGCATTGGCCTATGGCCTGATCGGTTTTGCAGACGATTTCATCAAGGTGAAGAAGAAGCGCAATCTCGGCCTGACAGAGCTGCAGAAGCTGCTCCTGCAGATTCTTGCGGCGGCGGTTTTCCTGTTGGTGCTGTACCGGAACGGTGCTTTGAGCTGCGATCTGTATATCCCCTTTGTCAAGGAACCGATTCTCGGGATTCCTCCCGTCGTATATCTGGCCTTTGCGGTTTTTGTCATTGTTGGCTGCGTCAATGCGGTCAACCTGACGGACGGGATCGACGGCCTTGCCACCGGTGTGACGATGCCGGTGATGCTCTTCTTTGTCCTGACCTCCGTCATGATGGGCAAGATGGGGCTTGCGACCTTCCCCGCGGCGCTTCTGGGCGGGCTGGGCGGCTTTCTTGTTTACAATTTTTACCCGGCCAAGGTGTTTATGGGCGATACCGGTTCGCTCTTCCTCGGCGGCGCGGTCTGCGGCATGGCTTTTGCGCTGGATATGCCGCTCATACTGCTGCTGGTCGGCCTGATTTATATTATCGAGACACTTTCCGACATTCTGCAGGTGGCGTATTTCAAGCTGACGCACGGAAAGCGCATTTTCAAAATGGCGCCCATCCATCACCATTTTGAAATGTGCGGCTGGTCCGAAAAGAAAATCTGGGCCGTGTTTGTTTCCGTGACGGTTCTGATGTGTGTTGTCGCGTGGTTCGGCGTTCAGGTCTGGATTGAGACGATGGCCGTATAAGTTCCCGCGAAGAAGGGAGGCACAGGCGTGTTCCGAAAAAGCAAACAGATTTCCTCTGCGGAAAAATCCGTCCGTACGGTGGAGACGGATCGCGGCATGATCGACGTTCCGTATCTGGTTCTGACGGTCCTGCTGGTGGTGATCGGTCTCATCATGCTCTTTTCGGCCAGCTACGCCAGAGCCTATTACAAAACGGGAAACTCTGCCCGGTACTTTATCAGCCAGTTGATCTTTGCCGTTATGGGCATGGGCGTGCTGTTTGTGTTCAGCCGCATCCCGTATGAATGGTATCAAAAGCTCTCTCTGCTGATTCTCGGCGTATCCGTTGCCATCCTGGCGCTTGTGCCTCTGATCGGCACGGAGGTCAGCGGCGCGACCCGCTGGATCAATCTTGGTTTTACGCAGTTCCAGCCCTCTGAGATCGCGAAATTTGCCGTGATCGTCTCCTTTTCCGCGATTATGGCGGCGCATACGCGGGATATGAAGGGCTTTAAATACGGCTTTGCACCCTATATGCTGATTCTGGGCGTCATTGCGGTGCTGCTCTATCTGGAGCCGCATATGTCCGCCACCGTCATTATTCTGGCGCTGGGCTTTGTTATGATGATCCTCGGCGGCACCAACTGGAAATACCTTGTCGGGCTGGTGATCATCGCGGCGGGACTGGCGGCGGTCTATCTGCTGACGAAGGGATACACTGCCGACCGTATCAGCGCATGGCTGGATCCGGAATCCGATCCCCTTGACAAGGGACTGCAGATTCTGCAATCGCAGTATGCCATCGGCTCCGGCGGACTGACGGGGCTCGGCTTTGGCAGAAGCCGCCAGAAATACATGTATCTTCCCGAGGAGCACAACGACTACATCTTCGCGATTATCTGCGAGGAACTGGGCTTCATCGGAGCAATCGGGATTCTCATTCTCTTTGCGCTGCTGATTATCCGAGGCTACTGGATTGCCATGCATGCGCGTGACCGTTTTTCCATGCTGCTGGGCGCGGGGCTTACCACCCTGCTGGCGATTCAGGTCTTTCTGAATGTGGCCGTGGTTACGAATCTGCTGCCTTCTACGGGTATTTCGCTGCCATTCTTTTCCTCGGGCGGCACAGCGCTGATCATGCAGCTTGCAGAAAACGGCATTATGCTCAATATTTCGCGAAGTATTTCGCAGAGTCCGAATTAAGGAGGGCTGCGCTTTGAGGGTGATCTTTACCTGCGGCGGCACGGGAGGACATATCAATCCGGCGTTGGCCGTGGCAAAGCTGCTGCGTGACCGGAAGCCGGACGCACAGATTCTCTTTGTCGGCGCGGTGGATGGCATGGAGGCCGATCTGGTTCCGCGCGAGGGCTTTCGGCTGGAGACCTTGACGGTAGCCAGCTATCTGCGCAAAATCTCCTTTTCCGCACTGCGGCACAATGTCCGTACGGCTTTTGAGATCCGCCGTGCGCTTCGCAGGGCGGATGAGATCATCCGCGAATTCCAGCCGGATGTCATTCTCGGCACCGGCGGATATGCGAGTTTCCCCATGCTAAAGCAGGGTACAAAGCGACATGTTCCGACGGCGGTGCATGAGTCCAATGCCGTACCGGGCCTCGCAACGCGCATGGTCGCAGACAGGGTAGACAAGATCCTTGTCAGCTTTGAAGAATGCCGCGGCGCTTACCGGCATCCGGAGCGTGTCGAGGTCGTCGGCATGCCGGTGCAGGAGGAATTTCTCTATACTCGCCGTGAGGACGCGCGCAGAACGCTCGGGCTGGATGACAGACCCCTGATTGTTTCCGCGTGGGGCAGTCTCGGCGCAAGAGAGATGAATAAAAAAATTGCGGACTTCATGCGCCTGGAGTGTCAGGAAAAGCAGTACCGGCACATCCATGCCACCGGTTCCTACGGATGGAAATGGATGCCGGAATATGTCCGGCAGAAGGGCGTCGATCTGGCGGAAAACCCGTTGGTGACAATGCAGGAATATATCTACAATATGCCGGTTCTCATGGCGGCGGCAGACCTTGTCATCAGCCGCGCAGGCGCTTCCACGCTCAACGAGATCGCGGTGGCCGGAACCCCCTGCATTATCGTCCCTTCCCCCAATGTCACGAACAATCATCAGGAAAAAAACGCGCGTATCCTTGAAAAGCATGGTGCGGCGGTCGTCCTTCGGGAAAACGAGTGCGACGGCGAACTGCTTTACCGAACGGCGAAGGAGCTTCTGGAAGACGCGCCGCGGCGGGAAAAAATGCGGAAGAATCTGCGGGAGCTGGCGGTGCTGGATTCCGCGCAGAGAATATACAATATCATCACGGAGCTTGCCAAGGCACGCTGAAAGCGCAGGCCGCATAGGATGGGGCATCCTATATGCGGAGGTTTGCCTATGGAGGCTTATCATATCAGCGGCGGCAGGCCGCTTATGGGTACGATTGCGATACACGGCGCGAAAAACAGCGTCCTGCCGGTGCTGGCGGCGTGCGTTGCCGCAGGCGGCCGCTGCACCCTGACGAATTGCCCCGCGATCAGCGACGTCGAAACGGCGCTGGAAATTCTGCGCCACCTCGGATGCAGAGCATCGCGCAGCGGCGATACGCTGACGGTGGACACAGCGGAAGCAAACCGCTTTGACATTCCCTACATATTGATGCGAAGGATGCGCGCGGCGGTGATTTTCCTCGGTGCGCTGCTGGCGAGATTTGGCAGGGCCGTGATTACGCTGCCGGGCGGCTGCGTCCTCGGCAGGCGTCCGATCGATATGCATCTTGCCGGCCTGCGGCATATGGGCGCGCAGATTGAAGAGGAAGGGGAACTGATCTCCTGCGTTCTGGAACATCCGCTGCCCTGCACCATCGCCCTGCCTTTCCCGAGCGTCGGAGCGACGGAGAATCTTCTCCTGGCTGCCCTGCGCTGCAAAGGCGAGATTACGATCTGCAACGCGGCGCGGGAACCGGAAATAGGGGACTTGATCGGGTTCCTGCGTGCCTGCGGCGCGGATATCTCCGGTGACGGCGGCAGTGTGCTGCGGATTCACGGAGGCAGGCCGCTTTCCGGTTGTGTTTATCCCATTCTCCCGGACCGGATGGAAGCGGCGACCTATCTTCTTGCCGCTGCTGCGAGCGGAGGGGAGATTCTGCTGACCCGGCTTTGTCCCGAGCATCTCGGTGCCGTGACCCGTTTGCTGCGGCGCGCGGGGTGCGAGATTACGGAAACGGAAAATACGATGCATTTGCGCTGCTCCCGGCTTCAGGCAGTCAGCCCTATCCGCACCGCGCCCTATGACGGCTTTCCGACCGATGCGCAGGCCCCGATGATGGCGGCGATGGCGGTTGCGGAGGGCGTGACGGTGTTTGAAGAGACGATTTTTGAAGACCGCCTGCGCCACGTTCCCGCCCTGATGCAGATGGGCGCGCAGATCCTTGCGACGCATACGCATGCGGTTGTAACCGGTGTTGAAAGGCTGCACGGTGCAAATGTGGAAGCGACGGACCTGCGCGGCGGCGCGGCGATGGTCATCGGCGCGCTCTGCGCCGACGGGGAGAGCCTGGTCACGGGCATAGAACATATTGAACGCGGATATGCTGATTTTGTACCGCTGCTGCAGTCCTGCGGCGCGGTGATCGAACGGAGAAACTGACCCATGGAACAAGACGAAAGACAAAACGAACGGCAGAGGCCGAAGCGGGCAAAGCCGCAGCAGCGCAACTCCAGAGCGGCGCAGGCGGCGGAACAGCGGCGGCAGGACCGCCGAGAACGGGAACGGCTTGAAGCGCTTCGCGAAAAACAGAAGCGCAAAGCGAAGCACCGGACAAGAAAGCGCATCAGCAGTGTTGTCTGGAAGCGCATCCTGATTATGGCGGCTGTGGTTCTAGCCTTCGTGCTGAGCATGATCATTTTCTTCCGCGTAAGGAACATTGAGGTTTCCGGCAGCATGTACTACACGGATGAGGAGATCATCTCCGCCTGCGGTATCGCGAAGGGGGATAATCTGCTGACGATTTCCCGCGCAAAGGCTGCGGGGAGTATTATGGCGGAGCTGCCCTATATCCGCTCCGTGCAGGTGACAAGGCACCTTCCGGATACGCTGGAACTGACGGTAACGGAGTATGAAGTCACTTATGCCGTCCGTGACACGCAGGATGCGTATTATCTTGTGACCTCGGACGGAAAAATCACGGAACAGACCGACGCAAAGGAAGCCAAAACGCATATTGCGGTGAACGGTTTTACCATTGCATCACCTGTTGTGGGACAGCAGATCACGATTGCCGCCGGACAGGGACAGGAAGTTGCCAGCGCGGGCCAGCTTGACGCAATGACGGTTCTGCTTCGGGAGCTGGAGGCCGCGGACCTTTCCAAAGAAGTTGCTTCCGTGGAGATTCCGTCCTCCTATGACTTGGGCTTCTGGTATGGAGATCAATATTATGTGAAATTGGGGAACAAGGAAAACCTGGCATATAAGCTGGAATATCTGAAGGAAGTGCTGAAAAATCTGGACGACTACCAGACCGGAACGATCGATCTTTCTTTCAGCGAGGGAAACGAAGCAAGATTCACGCCGAACAAGTAGGACTCCGGAAAAAGAAATATTTTTGTGAATTTTCTGAATTTCTATTGACCTGAGAGAAATTACAGGATAAAATAAAAAAGTATAAATCTGCATATATTAACTGTGTGCTGCAACAGCGCTCATTCTTTATAAGATACATAGGAGGAGATCGAAATGTCCGAGAATTACGCAGACAAGGTAGTAAATATTAAGGTGATCGGCGTCGGCGGCGCCGGAAACAACGTAGTCAATCGAATGATTTCCAGCGGCATCGGCGGCGTCGAGTTTGTCGTTGTTAATACAGACCGTCAGGATCTGAACAAATCCAAATGCGAAAACAAGCTGCAGATCGGCGAGAAGCTGACCGGCGGTATGGGCGCCGGCTCCAAGCCGGAGATCGGTAAGAAATCCGCAGAGGAAAGCCGCGCCGCAATCTCCAAGAGCCTCGAGGGCGCGGACATGGTCTTTATTACCGCAGGTATGGGCGGCGGCACCGGCACCGGCGCAGCGCCGATCATTGCCGATCTTGCGCATGAGGCCGGCATCCTGACCGTCGGCGTCGTGACGAAGCCCTTCCGCTTTGAGGGCGCAAACCGCATGAAGCAGGCCGAGGCCGGCATTGCCGCCCTCTCCGACAAGGTCGATTCTCTGATCATCATTCCGAACGATCGCCTGAAATATGTCACCGATCAGAAGATTACCTTTGCCAACGCCTTCGGTATTGCGGACGATGTGCTTAAACAGGCCGTCACCTCCATTTCCGAATTGGTAGGCTATTCCGACCGCGTGATTATCAACCTGGACTTCGCGGACGTTTCTGCCATCATGAAGAATGCGGGCCGCGCGCATATGGGCGTCGGCACCGCCTCCGGCCGCGAGAAGGCGGAGCAGGCGGCCATGGCTGCCGTTGCAAGCCCGCTGCTCGAGACTTCCATCAACGGCGCTACCGGCGTCCTGATCAATGTGACCGGATCTGCCGATCTGGGCTTGGACGACGTGGAAACCGCGGCGAATATCGTCATGGAGGCGGCCAATCCCGAGGCCAACATCATCTTCGGCGCGACCTTCTCCGACGAGTTTGAGGATGAAATGCGCGTCACCGTCATTGCGACCGGCTTTGACGAAAACAAGACCGACAGCAAGGGAATCTATACCTCCGCAAATCCTGCCAAGGCGAAGCCACAGACCGCCACCGTTCCGGTTGATGCGTCCGCAAACATTGACGACATCGACGAGATTTTCAAGATTTTCAATAAATAATGCATTCTGTCCAAGAGCGCCGCAAGGCGCTCTTGGGTTATGACACCCGCCTGAGCGGATCCGGCGGAGATGAGCGCAAAAGGGAACTGCGACGGCTCTCTTTTGCGCTTTGCAGCATTTCCCTTTGAAGCAGGAGAGAAAGGATACACTGTCATTTCATTCTTTACTTTCGCAATTTGATGTGATAAAATGAGACTACCGAAGATTGGAGGGCTTTCCATGAACAACAGAAACAGAAGCTCTGATCCTGGAAGCGAGCTGTACAAGGCGATTCTTACCCTGAAAACCCCGGAGGAGTGCTATCAGTTCTTCCTTGACCTGTGTACGCAGGCTGAAATGAAAGCCATGGAGCAGCGCTTTGACGTCGCAAAGATGCTTCGCGCGGGGAATATCTATCATGACATTCTTGCAGAGACCAGCGCAAGCTCGGCTACCATAAGCCGCGTCAACCGCAGCCTTCTGAACGGCACCGGCGGTTACGAAATGGTCTTTACCCGCTTGGAGGAAGCCGGAAAATGAGTGCCTATGAAGCCCTCGCGGGGGCATATGACGGACTGACATGGGATATCCCGTATGAAAAAATACTTGGCTTCATAGAGGCGGTATTGCAGGAGGCGGGGAAAAAGCCGGAAACGGTGTTGGATCTTGCCTGCGGTACCGGCTCTATGTCTGTGCTGCTGGCGCAGCGCGGCTATCGCGTCCTCGGCGCGGACATTTCCGAGGAAATGCTCACGGTGGCGGCGGAGAAAGCCGCAGAGCTGCCGGATAACCCGCCGTATTTTATCCGCCAGCCCATGCAGAGGCTGCGCCTGCCGGAGCCTGTGGATCTGGTTGTGTGTCTGCTCGACAGCCTGAATTATCTGCCCGGCCCGGAGGAGTGTGTCAGTACGTTTCATAGGGTTTATCAGGCGTTGCGGCCCGGCGGCTGCTTTCTTTTTGATATTAATACGCCCTGCAAGCTGAAGGCGCTGGACGGACAGATCTTTCTGGACGAAACGGACGACACCTATTGTGTCTGGCGGGCGGAGTTTGACGCGCAGGAAAACCGCTGCTATTATGGAATGGACCTTTTCCGGCGCTGCGGCGCCCTTTGGGAGCGCAGCTTTGAGCAGCACCGCGAATACGCCTTCGAGCCGCAGAAGCTCGAAAAATGGCTCACAGACGCCGGCTTTTTCAGGGTGTGCCAGTACGGCGACCGCGCTTTTCGCCGGCCGGCGGAGGACGAGCAGCGGATCTATTTCGCCGCATTTAAGGAGTGAGAATAATGGACTATATTGTACGGGCGATGACAAAGGACGGCTTTGTAAAAGCAGCGGCGATTACCTCCGCCGGCCTCGTGGAGCGCGCGCGCCGGATCCACAGGACGACCCCGACGGCGACCGCCGCTTTGGGCCGCGTCCTGTCGGCCGCGTCTCTGATGGGAAACATGCAGAAGGTGGAAAACGGCGCTCTGACCCTGCAGATCAAGGGTGGCGGGCCGCTCGGCACCATTCTGGCTACCTCTGATGCTGCGGGGAATGTCCGCGGCTATGTGCAGAACCCCGCCGTCAGCCTGCTGGAAAAGTATTCCGGCAAGCTGGATGTCGGCGCCGCCGTCGGTACGGACGGGATGCTGACCGTCATCCGTGACCTTCAGATGAAGGAGCCGTATATCGGCAGCGTCAAGCTTGTTTCCGGCGAGATCGCGGAGGACGTGACGGCCTATTTTGCGCAGAGTGAACAGATTCCGACCGCCTGCGCGCTGGGCGTTCTGATCGGCGAGGATCAGTCCGTGCGCGCCGCCGGCGGGTATCTGCTCCAGCTCCTTCCCGGAGCGCCCGCTGATATGATAGACCGGCTGGAGCGGGGAATCCAAGAGGCCGGTGCCGTAACGCCCATGCTTTCCGCCGGGATGGCGCCGGAGCAGGTACTCAGCAAAGTGATGCCCGGCTTTGAACTGGAATTCTTTGAGCGCGATCCGGTGGAATACCGCTGCTACTGCTCCCGCGAGCGCGTTACCTCCACGCTCATTGCGATCGGAAAGAAGGACCTGCAGGAAATCGTCGACGAGGGGAAGCCCATTCAGATCGAGTGCCAGTTCTGCGACAACGTGTACGAATTCACGCCGGAGCAGATTGCTGCGTTGCTGAAGACCCTCTGAAGAAAAATTGAAAAAATTAGAATTGGTACTTGACAAAACAGGGTCCCCCATGTATAATAACAACCGTCGCAGATGCAGCACAGGCGCACGGCGGCGGTTGAGGGAGCATAGCTCAGCTGGGAGAGCACATGCCTTACAAGCATGGGGTCACAGGTT